>NZ_FMDK01000527.1 GCF_900091995.1 Streptomyces sp. MnatMP-M17 | reverse complement strand
CGCGGCGCGGGGCCGCCGTATCGGGGCCGGAGGAGGGCCGGTTCGCGGCGGCGCGCGCACTGCACGGGATCGCCGGCGACAGCGGGCCACTGCTGACGGTTCTCGCGGTCGAGCTGGCCGGCCGCGATCCTCGTCGGCTGCGGGAGGCGGCCGGCGCCACCGACGGCCTGGGCCAGGACGCCGCCGTACTGCTGCCCGCGCTCCGATCGGCCCTCGGTACGGACGAGGACGGTACGACGATTCCTCGGAAGGACGCCGATCTGGAGATCGCGCTCGCGCTGTGGCGGCTGACAGGCGACCCGGACGACGCGGTGCCCGTGATCGCGCGCGTACTGGCGCAGGCGGAGAGCGAGTGGATGCGCTGGACGGCCGTGCGCGCGGCCAAGGCCGCGGCCCTCCTCGGCCCGGCCGCGGCCTCGCTGTGCCCGGCTCTGGAACGCGGACTGGCCGTCCCGGAACGGGCACCGGCGATGGTCCTCGCCCTGCTCGCCGTGGATCCGTCGGGCCGGGACCGTACGGATCTGGCGGACGCGGCCCTGACCTCCGCCGAGCGCCACGCCGACGCGATGGGAGCCCTGGACGCGCTTGCGGCCCTCGGGCCCGAGAACCTGTCACGGCCGTATCTCGACCGTCTCACCGACCTGGCGGAGCGCGACCGCCGCGTCTGGTGCCCCGGCCTCTCCGGGAGCGCGGCCGAGGCGGACGCCCGCTTCCAGGAAGCGGCCCGCGCACTGCTCCGCACGGCCGGAACCATATCCGCCGGTACGGCGACGGCCCGGCCCACGACCGCCTGAGCCCGGCGACCGGCGCTGGTCATGACGCCGGTCACCGCGACAGCGCGTCCCGGATAGCAGGACGCCCTCGGGAGCGGGTCCGGACCGGTCGACCGTGAGGCCCCCCGACCTCCGGGCCCCGGCCCGGACCCGCCCGTTCACGCGCCCGGCCGCCAGTCGGGGCGCCGGCCGCTGAGGCCGATCACCCGGTCCAGCAGCGGGGCTTCCTCGGGCAGCTCGACGGGCGGGCCGAACAGCCCGTCAGGAGCCGGATCCCCATCGGCCGACCGCGCCGCGGCGATCAGCATCGCGTACGACACCCGCAGGCTCGCCTCGTCCGGCGCGTACTCCTGGCCCGTGCTCCGCGCGAGATCCCAGCCATGGATCTGGACCTCGTTGAGCGCCACGACCGCCGCCACCTCACCCGGCAGCTCGACACCGCCGACGCGGGTGCCGCCCTGCCATGCGCCGGGCGACCGCCAGGCCTCCGCCAGTTCGTCCAGCTGCCGGGGCAGCGCCTCGCGCCAGTCGTCGGGCAGCACGGGCAGAGCGGCGTTCGGCGATGTATCCGTCGTCGGCCCGAGCTTCTTCCGCGCCGCGTCCCGGAACGCCACGGTCAGCCCGACGAGATGCCCGAGCACCTCCCGCACGGTGTACGCGGGACAGGGTGTGGGCCCGGTGAGCTGTTCCTCACTGATTCCGCCCACCAGCCCGGCCACGGTCCGGCAGACGGGACCGAGGTCGAACGGGTCGGCCTTCATGTTCGTTTCCATGCAGAGGTGGACCGGCCCGGCCACCGGAACTCATCGGGCGAAGACGGATTTGGGACGGCTGTCTCGAAGGATGGTCGATTATGGCTGGAAATAATCCCTCGCATGTACGATCCACTCGTTCCAGACCCGACAGCGACAACGCGCGCCGGATCGAACCTTTTACGCAGACCGGAGCGAGTTACGCATGTCCGTACAAACCCGTGCTTCCGTGACGGCCATAGCCGCCGCACAGGCTGGTTTTGACGCCTGGCGTGCGTCACGGCAGACCGCCGTGGCCGGGCCTCTCGGTAATCTGGCGCTGGTCGAGACCCGTTGGCTGGCTCCCGGCACCGAGGTGACCGAGGAGTTGGCGCGGGCCACGCCGTCCGGCGGTGTGACGGTCACCACAGTGGCGCGGACCAATCTCCATACCGGTGAGCCGGAGCACGCCCTGCGTTTCTGGGACGCCGATGCCCCGGCCGTGCGGCACTTCTCACATGTCGACGCCTATCCGTTCCGGCCGGACTGGGTGGTCGAGGCCGCCTTCACCTCCGTGTCCACCGACCGGCGCGTGCCGTTCGAGCACATCAGGGACAGCGGAGGCAGCCGGGAACTGGTCGTCCCCGGCGATATCCACGTCACACTGGATGGTGTGGACTACACGCTGTCGGCCTTCGACGACGATGGAACGCTTCTCCTGGTCTTCGGTGATCCGACCAACGGCACTGACACTTATGGCGCGGGCCGCTTCCTGTTCGTCCCGCGTGAAGGGAAGAGCGAGACGGTGATACTCGACTTCAACCGCGCCTTCGTGCCGCCGTGCGGTTTCTCCGCTCAGTACAACTGTCCGTTGCCGCCACGGCAGAACCGGCTGCACCTGCCCGTCGAGGCGGGCGAGAAGGTCCCGGTCTTCCGTGGCGGCTACGCCGTCAACTGAGCTCACCCACGGCACCACAGCCGGACCGGTCACCGCTCGCGGGATCTGCGTCCGGCCGTTGATCAGGAGTAGAAGAGATGAGAAAGTCCGTACCGCTGCTCGGCGGCACCCTGGCGGTCACCCTGTCCCTGGCCCTCACCGCCTGCGGCTCCGGGACCGACAGCAAGAACAGCACGCCCTCCGGTTCGTACGACAAGAACGCCACGGTCGGCGTCGGATCGCTCTACGAACCGCAGAATCTGGACAACACCGGAGGCGGCGGCCAGGGCGTGACCGAGGCGCTCAACGGCAATGTCTACGAAGGGCTGTTCAGGCTCACCGACACCGGCAAGGTCGAGAAGCAGCTCGCCGAGGACTACACCGTCAGCCCGGACGGCCTCACGTACACCTTCAAGCTGCGCGACGGTGTCACCTTCCACTCGGGCAAGAAGCTCACCTCCGCGGATGTGAAGTACAGCATCGAGAAGGTGACCGCCGAGAACTCCCAGTCGGCGCGCAAGAGCAGCTTCGACATGATCAAGTCGATCGCGACGCCCGACCCGGCCACGGTCGAGGTGACACTCTCGTCCAAGTCGATCTCGTTCGTCTACAACCTCAGCTATGTGTGGATCGTCAACTCCGAGGCCAAAGACCTCAAGACCTCGGAGGACGGCAGCGGACCGTACAAGCTGGACAAGTGGACGCGGGGCTCCGCGCTCAGCCTGGAGAGCTTCGCGGGCTACTGGGGAACGCCCGCGACCAACGCGAAGGTCGTCTTCCACTACTACAAGGACGCCACCGCCCTCAACAACGCGCTGCTCACCAACGCCGTGGACGTGGTCACCAGCGAGCAGAGCCCGGACGCCCTCGACCAGTTCAAGAGCAACCCGGCCTACAAGGTCAACGACGGCAAGTCGACCACCAAGCTGCTGCTGGCCTTCAACGACAAGGTCAAGCCGTTCGACAACGTCAAGGTCCGCAAGGCCGTCAGCTCGGCGATCGACAACAAGAAGCTGCTCCAGTCGGTGTGGGGCGACCACGGCACGCTGATCGGCTCGATGGTCCCGCCCACCGATCCCTGGTACGAGGACCTCACCAAGGTCAATCCGTACGACGTGGCGCTCGCCAAGCAGCAGCTCGCCGAGGCCGGCTATGCCAAGGGCTTCGACTTCACGCTCGACACGCCGAACTACGACCCGCATCCGACGGCGGCCACCTTCATCAAGTCGGAGCTGGCCAAGGTCGGTATCAATGTCAAGATCAACATCATCACGCCGGACGAGTGGTACACCAAGGTCTACAAGAACCACGACTTCAGCGCGACGCTCCAGGAGCATGTCAACGACCGCGACATCGTCTGGTACGGGGACCCGGACTTCTACTGGGGCTATGACAACAAGCAGGTCACCGAGTGGGTCAAGCAGGCCGAGCAGTCGGACACCACCGACGAGCAGACGGCGCTGCTGAAGAAGGTCAACAACCAGATCGCACAGGACGCGGCCAGCGACTGGCTCTACCTCTACCCGCAGATCGTGGTGGCCTCCACCAAGCTGTCGGGCTACCCGCTCAACGGTCTCAACTCGCAGTTCTACGCCTACGGCATCAAGAAGAGCTGATGCTCCGCGCCGCCGTACGGGCCCGGTCGCCCCACCCGGTCCGTATGGCGGCGCCTCCGCCGCGGCCGATATCTCCGTCGATGTCCCCGTCGGTATCCCCGCTTCCGTCGATCGGTCCTCCTCCCTGATGATCTCGTACCTGCTGCGGCGGCTGGCCTTTCTGGCCGGCTCCCTGTTTCTGGCCGGCGTGGTGATCTTCCTGCTGCTACGGCTGCTGCCCGGCGATCCCGCGAACTCCCTGCTCTCTGTCGGCGCCACTCCGGAGCAGATCGCCGCGGCCCGGCATGAGATCGGCTCGGACCGCCCGCTGCCCGAGCAGTTCGTCACCTGGCTCGGCCAGCTGGCCACCTTCGACCTGGGCAACTCGTTCATCAGCTCACTGCCGGTCGGCCCGGAGATCACCTCCCGGCTCGATGTCACCGTCCCGCTGACGCTGCTCTCCTTTCTGCTGGCCGTGGTGATCGCGGTTCCCGTCGGCTTTGTCGCCGCCCATCGGTCGGCCACCTGGTACGGCACGCTGATCAGCGGAATCTCCCAACTGGGCATCGCCGTACCGGTCTTCTGGATCGGGATGATCCTGATCACCGTGTTCGCGCTGCGCCTCGGAGTGCTGCCCGCCGGCGGCTTTCCGCAGGACGGCTGGGCGCGGCCGGGAGAGGCACTGACCTCGCTGGCCCTGCCGGTGATCACCGTCGCCCTGGTGATGTCCGCCTCGCTCATCCGCTACGTACGGTCCGCCGCCCTGGATGTCCTCGGCAGCGACTATCTGCGTACGGCCAGGGCGCTCGGCTCGTCCTTCAACCGGGCGATGTGGCGCCATGGAATGCGCAACGGCGCCGTACCGGTCGTCTCGGTCCTCGGTATCGAACTCGCCACGACGCTGCTGGGCGCGGTGGTGGTCGAGACGGTGTTCGCACTGCCCGGTCTGGGCAGTCTGCTCGCCCAGGCGGTCGCCCAGCACGACTATCCGACGGTCCAGGGAGTGCTCTTCGTGAGCACGTTCGCGGTCCTGGTCATCGGATTCCTGAGCGATGTCGCCCAGCGGCTGATCGATCCCCGGCTGCGGGGCCGACTGTCGGGAGGTGCCCGATGAGTGAACGGACCGAGCGGACGGCGCGGACAGGACGGACCAGACGGACCGCGGAGGAGCCGACCGCTGTGGAGCTTACGAAGACGGCTCCGGACACGGGCAAGGAGCCCGGCACGGCTTCGGTGCCCGTTCCGCCCGTCCCGCCCGTACGGAGACCGCGTTCACCTTCGCTGCTGGCGGGCTGTGTCCTGGTGGGACTGATCGTCGCGGTCGCGCTGGTCTCCCTGTTCTGGGTGCCGTACGCGCCCGACGACACCACCGGCGGCCGGCTGATGTCACCTGGTCTGCCGCATCTCCTCGGCACCGACAAACTCGGCCGTGATCTGCTCACACAACTCATGACCGGCGCGCGTATCGCGCTGGAGGCCGGTCTCGGCGCGATCGCGATCGGCACGGCGCTCGGCGTCTGCGCCGGACTGGCCGCCGGCTTCGCCACCCGCTGGCTGGACGACACACTCTCCACACTGCTGGATGTGCTGATCGCCTTTCCCACGTTGCTGCTGGCCATGCTGATGGTCGCGGCCCGGTCGGCCTCGCTCAGCTCGGCCGTCCTCGCCATCGGGTTCGCCATGACCGCGGTGGTGGCCCGGCTGACCCGGATCCTGGTCAAGCGCGTGCTGGCCCAGGACTACATCACTGCGGCCCGTACCTCGGGAACGTCATGGCCACGTGTGATCACCGGCCATGTGCTGCCCAATATCTGGCCCACTCTGGTGGTGAATCTCGCCCAGCAGTTCGGTCTTGCCGTGATGGCCGAGGCGAGTCTGTCGTTCCTGGGGCTCGGCGCGCCGCCGCCGAACGCCTCCTGGGGACGGATGCTCCACGAGGCACAGGCGACCGTGTTCAGCGCTCCCACCGGAGTCATCGCTCCCGGAGTGCTGCTGGTCATGCTGGTCGTCGGTGTCAATCTGATCGCCGACGGACTGCGCGACACGCTGGACCCGACCCGGCGGAGGAGCCGATGAACGTGCCCGGTCCGCAGACGCCCGAGACGAAGGTGCTCGACGTCAAAGGCCTCACGATCCGTACCGCCCAGGGCCGGGCCCTGGTCTCGGACCTGTCGTTCTCGATCGCCGCGGGCTCCCGGCTCGGACTCGTCGGCGAGTCCGGCTCCGGCAAGTCCCTCACCGCGCTCGCCGTACTGGGCCTGCTGCCGCCCGGGATGACCGCCTCCGGCAGCATCGTCCTGAGAACGGCCACGGACGGGCCCGGCGCCGAGGTCATCGGCGCGACCGAGCAGCGGCTGACCGGTCTGCGTGGCCGGGCCGCCACGGTCGTCTTCCAGGAGCCGCTCACCGCACTCGATCCGCTGATGCGGATCGGCGGCCAGATCGCCGAGCCGCTGCGCCGGTGGCGCGGGCTGCGCGGAGCCGCGCTGCGCCGTGCGGTGGAGGAGTCACTGGACCAGGTACGGCTTCCCGAGCCGGACCGGATCATCCGTGCCTATCCGCACGAGATCTCCGGCGGTCAGCGCCAGCGGGTGGCGCTCGCCATGGCCCTGGCCTGTGAACCGGCCCTGCTGATCGCGGACGAGCCCACCACCGCCCTGGATGTCACCGTCCAGTCGGAAGTGCTCGCGCTGCTGGACGGACTGGTCGCCCAGCGGGACATGGCGCTGCTGTTCGTCAGCCACGATCTGGCGGTCGTCTCCGCCGTGACCGACCATGTCCTGGTGCTCAAGGACGGATCGGCCGTCGAGTCCGGGAGCGTGGATGACATCGTGCGCCGCCCACGGCACCCGTACACCCGGGATCTGGTGGACAGCGCCCGGCACCTCGAAAGCGCACTGGAACGGATCGTCCAATGACCGCCCCGATCCTGGCCGCGCGTGACGCGGGCTTCGCCTATCGCGGCTCGCCGCCCGTACTGCACGGCGTCTCGCTCGACATCACCGCCGGCCGCAGCGTCGGGCTGGTCGGTGAGTCGGGCGCCGCCAAGACCACGGTGCTCCGGCTGCTGCTCGGTCTCACCCGGCCCACGAGCGGACGG
This sequence comes from Streptomyces sp. MnatMP-M17, assembly GCF_900091995.1. Lineage (GTDB taxonomy): Bacteria > Actinomycetota > Actinomycetes > Streptomycetales > Streptomycetaceae > Streptomyces. Next base: position 7,984 of record NZ_FMDK01000527.1, on the reverse strand, counting down.
ATCCTGTTCGACGGCGACGAACTCAGGCTTCGCGACCGTGAATTGATGCGCCGCTTCCGCCGTGGCGTACAGAGCGTGTTCCAGGATCCGTACTCGTCGCTCGATCCCCGTCAGCGGGTCGGCGGAATCGTCTCGGAGCCGCTGCGCTCGCTCGGACTGAGCAAATCCCGAGGCGGCGACGATCCCAGGGTCGCCGCCGCGCTGGAGGCCGTCGGCCTGCCCGCGGACGCGGCCGACCGCTATCCGCACGAATTCTCCGGCGGTCAGCGGCAGCGCGTCGCGATCGCCAGAGCCACCGTGTGCGAGCCACGGGTACTGCTTGCCGATGAGCCGGTGAGCGCCCTCGATGTGACCACCCGGGTCAGGATCGTGGATCTGCTGATCGAGCTGAAGGAGACAAGAGGGCTGACCGTCGCGATGGTCTCGCACGATCTGTCGGTGGTGGCGGCGCTGTGCGAGTGGACGGCGGTGCTGGAGCACGGCCGGATCGTGGAGCAGGGAGACACGGCCTCGGTACTGGGCTCGCCGTCCCATCCCTACTCCCGGCGGCTGATCGCCAGCGTTCCGAGGCTTCCCGCACCGGAGGAAACCTGACCGGACCTGGCCCCCGACCCGGCCCCGCCGCCTCAACCGCGGAGCTGTCTCAGCCGCGGAGCTGCTCGTACGCGGGAAGCGTGAGGAAGTCCGTGTAGTGCTCGTCCAGGGCCACCGTCAGCAGCAGATCATGGGCCTGCCGCCACTTCCCGGACGCGAAGGCCTCGTCGCCGATCTCCTCGCGGATCGCGGTGAGTTCCTCGTCGGCGATCGCGCGGGCGAGCTCCGGAGTGGCACGTACGGTCCGGCCGCCGTGCTCGAACTCGACGCCCGCGTTGATCCACTGCCAGATCTGGGAGCGGGAGATCTCCGCCGTGGCCGCGTCCTCCATCAGATTGAAGATCGCGACCGCGCCCATGCCCCGCAGCCAGGCCTCGATGTACCGGATACCGACCTGGACGGCATTGCGCAGGCCCTCGTACGTCGGCCTCGCGTCCAGCGAGTCGACGGCGATCAGATCACCGGCCGCGACGGAGACGTCCTCGCGCAGCCGGTCCTTCTGGTGAGGCCGGTCGCCGAGGACCGCGTCGAAGGAGGCCATCGCGATCGGCACCAGATCCGGATGGGCGACCCAGGAGCCGTCGAAGCCGTCGGCGGCCTCGCGGTCCTTGTCCGCCTTGACCTTCTCGAAGGCGACCTTGTTGACCTCCGCGTCGTGCCGTGAAGGGATGAAGGCCGCCATACCGCCGATGGCGTGCGCGCCGCGCTTGTGGCATGTACGGACGAGCAGTTCGGTGTACGCGCGCATGAACGGCGCCGTCATCGTGACCGCGTTGCGGTCGGGCAGCACGAACTTGGCGCCGCCGTCACGGAAGTTCTTCACGATCGAGAAGAGATAGTCCCAGCGGCCCGCGTTGAGCCCGGAGGCGTGGTCGCGCAGCTCGTAGAGGATCTCGTCCATCTCGTACGCGGCGGTGATCGTCTCGATCAGTACGGTCGCCCGCACGGTGGACTGCGGAATGCCCATGTAGTCCTGGGCGAAGACGAAGATGTCGTTCCAGAGGCGCGCCTCCAGATAAGACTCCGTCTTCGGGAGATAGAAGTACGGGCCCTTGCCCAGCTCGATCAGCGTCCGCGCGTTGTGGAAGAAGTACAGACCGAAGTCGACCAGCGCGCCGGGCACCGGCACTCCGTCCACCTGGAGATGACGCTCCGTCAGATGCCAGCCGCGCGGGCGCATCACGACGGTCGCCAGCCGGTCCGCGTCCTTGAGGGCGTACGACTTGCCCGAGCGCGGGTCGGTGAAGTCGATACGGCGGGCGTAGGCGTCCATCAGATTGAGCTGGCCCAGGACCACATTCTCCCAGGTGGGCGCCGAGGCGTCCTCGAAGTCCGCGAGCCAGATCCGCGCGCCGGAGTTGAGCGCGTTGATCGTCATCTTGCGGTCCGTGGGACCGGTGATCTCCACCCGCCGGTCTTCGAGCGCGGCGGGCGAGGGAGCGACGCGCCAGCTCTCGTCCTCGCGGATCGCGGCGGTCTCCGGCAGAAAGTCCAGACTGGCGGTACGGGCGATCTCGGCGCGGCGCTCGGTGCGGCGGGCGAGCAGTTCATCACGCCGGGGAGTGAATCGCCGGTGCAGCTCCGCCACAAAGGTGAGGGCGGCGTCGGTGAGCACCTCGTCCTGCCTGGGCAGGAGTTCGGCGTCGACGACGACCGCTGGGGACGGCGCTGGTGCGGACATGAGCTGTCACTCTCCTTCGCGGGGATGCTTCGCGGGGGGTGTGCCCGGCGGCCGGCGGTTCACCTTGGACGGCACGAGGTGCCATGGCGCCGGGATACGGTCGCGGGCGCCGGCCCGGAGGCCGGGCGCTCTGACCTGTGGATAGTAGTTTCCTCATGGTGGAAGTTCAATGGTTTGTTGATATCGAGAATCTCAGGATCGACAGACCATGGCGCCGAGTGCCAGGCCGGGTGCCAGGGAGTCCGTGGTAGGTCTGCCGTGGGCTACCGCTCCAGAGCCATGCGCTACTGCTCCAGATATGACAGATCTTCCTCCGTGTCGATGTCGTACGCCTGCGCGACATCACCGCACTCGACCAGAACGATCTCGCTCTCATGCGCCCTCAGATAATCGCGCGCCCCGCGATCGCCCTCCGCGTCCGCCGCGATCTCCGCCCACCGGCCGGCGCCGAACAGTACGGGATGGCCGCGCCGTCCGTCGTACGCGGCCGACACCAGCGCGTCGGGACCGGTGTGCGCGGCGGTGTACGCGGCCACCACCCGGGCCACCGCCGCCGCGCCGATGCCCGGCTGGTCCACCAGCAGTACGAGCGCCGCCGCCGCGTCCGTACCGAGCAGCGAGAGCAGCCCGGCGCGCAGCGAGGATCCCATGCCGTCGGCCCACCGCGGATTGTCGACCAGAACGCATCCGGGCAGCTCGGCCTCGTGCCGTACGCGGTCCGCCGCCGCGCCCAGCACCACATGCACCGGCGCGCAGCCGCCTTCGCGCAGTGTGCGCACGGCATGCTCGACCAGCGGGCGGCCCCGGTGGTTCAGCAGTGCCTTCGGCCGGCCGCCCAGTCTGCGCCCGCCGCCCGCCGCGAGCAGCAGCCCGGCGACGGGCGGATCCGAGGTGGCGCGAGCGGTGGCATCGCGAGCGTCCACGCTGTCGCGAGCGCCCGTGCTGTCGTTGTCCCTACCTGCTGCCATAGGCCCTGCATACCGTATCCGTGTGCGATGTGCCGATATCCGGACCGCCGTGATCATCGGGTGTTCTGTCCGCATTCCACTCGGATTCCCGCTGTATTCCGTCCGCGGAGTGGCGCGCACCGCGCGGAATGGCGTTAACTTGCCCGCGAACCTTGGCGCTTGACCACCGTCCGGGAGTCGGAATGTCAGCGTGAAGGTGTGCCGACACAAGAATGTGTGGGCGCGAGGGGCAAGGGGGGAAAGCTTTGTTGCGGAGCGTGGGGCAGCCGCCGGTGACAGAGAACGGCGAGGATCCGAGGGTGGCGGGACTGGACGGGGCCGTTTCCAGGCTCCGGCGTGAACTGGCGGGCTATCCGGTCGAGTTCAGGGACCGGGCCATCGCCGAGGACGAACTGGCGGCGCTGGCCGGGATGGTGGCGGACGGTGCTCCCGAGATCGCCCGTATGCGCCGTTCGCTGCTGCTGATCGTCGGTTCGATCGGTTCGGTCAGCGCGCTGGGACCGGCGCTGATGGGTGTACGCAACGCCGTCGACCTCTTCGGAGAGGCGCCCCGGCCACGCCGGTAGCGCGTTTTCGAGTACCGGATCGAGTACTGGATCGGCCGGACGTACCGGGCCGGACGTACCAGGGATCTGCCGGGCGGGCCGCATACCGGCTCGTCCGGCGGTCCTGTACGAGGTGTGGGAGTGCCCCCCCCGCGCCACACCCGGTGATCGGCCGGCTCAGCCCTGCGCCGTCGTGCTCGCCAGCACCTCCGAGAGATCCCGGGCCACCTCCTGGAGCACCGGGACGATCTTCTCCGTGGCCTCCTCCGTCACCCGGCCCGCCGGCCCCGAGATCGAAATGGCCGCCGCCGTCGGAGAGTTGGGCACCGGCACCGCCAGACAGCGGACCCCGATCTCCTGCTCGTTGTCATCGACCGCGTATCCGGCCCTGCGTACCAGCTCCAGGGCCTCCAGAAAGCCCTCGGGCGTCGTGATCGTCTTCTCCGTGGCGGCAGGCATACCCGTACGGGCCAGCAGAGCGCGGACCTCCTCCGCCGGCGCGTGTGCGAGCAGCGCCTTGCCCACGCCCGTGGAGTGCGGCAGCACGCGGCGGCCCACCTCGGTGAACATCCGCATCGAGTGCTTGGACGGGACCTGGGCGACATAGACGATCTCGTCGCCGTCGAGCAGCGCCATGTTCGCGGTCTCGCCGGTCTCCTCGACCAGCCGGGCCAGATACGGCCGGGCCCAGGTGCCGAGCAGCCGCGACGCCGACTCGCCGAGCCGGATCAGCCGTGGCCCGAGCGCGTACCGCCGGTTCGACTGCTGGCGCACATAGCCGCAGGCGACCAGTGTGCGCATCAGCCGGTGGATCGTCGGCAGCGGCAGTCCGCTGCTGGCGGAGAGCTCGCTGAGGCCGACCTCGCCGCCCGCGTCCGCCATCCGTTCGAGCAGGTCGAAGGCGCGCTCAAGGGACTGGACGCCGCCGCTGGCGGGCGCGGATTTGCTGGCGTCGGTGGAGCTGGCGCTGGACGACGGCACGTCAACGGTCCTTTCGGAGCAGGCGGGGCCGAACAGGCAGCCTACCGGGCGCGGCGGCCCGGCACATGGCCCACCGAGAGGCGTCTCTGCCGGTCAGAGCACCTCGGCCCGTTCCTCCTCTGTTGCTCCGGGTACGAGTGGCCTTCTGCTGCATTCTGCTTGGTGAAATACGATTTCCGCTCTATGGAAGTAACCCAGTCTAGCGCGGTGCGGCCCGTTCCGCGCGGCTGCCCTGGAAAAGTGGTCTTGACGGGCCGGGATCCGGAGTGAAGACTCCTTCAACAGTTCGTTGAATTCATGGGTGGCAGTGACGTGGCGACGGCGAAGTGAGGGCACGGGTGTCCGAGGTGGATCTGATACTGCGGTCGACACGCGTCATCACGCCCGAAGGGACGCGGGCCGCCTCCATCGCCGTCGCCGGCGGACGGATCGAGGCCGTCCTGCCGTACGGCGCGCCGCTGCCGGCGGGCGCCCGGCTGGAGGACGTCGGGGAGGATGTCGTCCTGCCCGGACTGGTCGACACCCATGTCCATGTGAACGATCCGGGACGCACCGAATGGGAGGGCTTCTGGACCGCGACCCGCGCCGCCGCGGCCGGCGGGATCACCACGCTGCTCGACATGCCTCTGAACTCCCTGCCGCCCACCACGACCGTCGGCCATCTTCGCGTGAAGCAGCGGGTGGCGCGTACGAAGGCCCATGTCGACGTGGGCTTCTGGGGCGGCGCGATTCCCGGCAATCTCAAGGATCTCCGGCCGCTGCACGATGCCGGCGTCTTCGGCTTCAAATGCTTTCTGTCGCCGTCCGGTGTGGAGGAGTTTCCCGAGCTGGACCAGGAGCACCTGGAAAGTTCGCTGGCCGAGATCGCCGGTTTCGGCGGACTGCTGATTGTCCACGCCGAGGATCCTCATGAGCTGGCCTCCGCGCCTCGGCGCGGCGGTCCCGCCTACGCCGACTTCCTGGCGTCCCGGCCGCGCGGCGCGGAGAACGCGGCGATCGAAGGGCTCGTCGCGCTGGCCGGGCGGCTCGGCGCGCGCGTACATGTGCTGCACCTCTCCTCCTCGGACGCGCTGCCGCTGATCGCCGCGGCCAAGCGCGCCGGAGTGCGGATCACCGTCGAGTCCTGTCCGCACTTCCTCACGCTCACCGCCGAGGAAGTCCCGGACGGGGCAACGGAGTTCAAGTGCTGCCCGCCGATCCGCGAGGCCGCGAACCAGGACGCGCTCTGGCAAGGGCTCATCGACGGCACCATCGACTGTGTCGTCTCCGACCACTCGCCCTGCACCGCCGATCTGAAGACTCCCGATTTCGCCGCCGCCTGGGGCGGTATCTCCTCGCTCCAGCTCGGTCTGCCCGCGATCTGGACCGAGGCGCGCGCACGGGGCCGCTCGCTGGAGGACATCGTCCGCTGGATGTCGGCGGGCCCGGCCGCGCTCACGGGACTGGCCCGTAAGGGCGCCGTCGAGGCGGGTCGGGACGCCGACTTCGCGGTGCTCGCGCCCGACGAGACCTTCACCGTGGACCCGGCCGCGCTGCACCACCGCAACCAGGTCACCGCGTACGCGGGCAAGCGTCTGTACGGAGTCGTCCGGTCGACCTGGCTGCGCGGCACCCGGATCGTCCATGACGGCGTCCTTGCCGAACCGTCCGGCCGACTGCTCGAAAGGAACGACTGACCTTGTCGGAAGACTCCCTGCCCGTCCCGCCCTCCTTCACCGGTGACGCCCGGCCGTACGGCGGCGGCGATCCGTACGCCGACTACCGCACCGCGGACTTTCCCTTCGCGCGTCTGGTCGATCTCGCGGACCGCCGGCTCGGGGCCGGAGTCGTCGCCGCCAACGACGAGTTCTTCGCCGAGCGCGAGAATCTGCTGAGGCCGGAGCGCGCGGAGTTCGATCCCGAGCGCTTCGGGCACAAGGGCAAGATCATGGACGGCTGGGAGACCAGACGCAGACGCGGCACGGGCGCGGACCGGCCGCATCCCGCCGACGAGGACCACGACTGGGCGCTGGTCAGGCTGGGCACACCTGGCGTCATCCGCGGGATCGTCGTCGACACCGCGCACTTCAGAGGCAACTATCCGCAGGCGGTCTCGGTCGAGGGCACCTCACTGCCGGGCTCGCCGTCGCCCGAGGAGCTGCTCGCCGACGAGGTGACATGGACGGTGCTGGTGCCTCGTACGGCCGTCGGCGGCCACGCCGCCAACGGCTTCACGGTCGACGCCGAGCGGCGCTTCACCCATCTCCGCGTCAACCAGCATCCCGACGGCGGGATCGCCCGGCTGCGGGTGTACGGCGAGGTCGCGCCCGATCCGGGCTGGCTCGGTGTCCTCGGTACGTTCGATGTGATCGCGCTGGAGAACGGCGGCACGGTCGAGGACGCCTCCGACCGCTTCTACTCGCCCGCCACCAACACCATCCAGCCGGGCCGCTCGCGCAAGATGGACGACGGCTGGGAGACCAGGCGGCGCCGGGACAAGGGCAACGACTGGATCCGCTACCGGCCGGCGGAGCAGTCCGAGATCCGCGCGGCCGAGATCGACACGGCGTATCTGAAGGGCAACGCGGCGGGCTGGGCGACGCTCTCCGTACGCGACGGCGCGACCGGCGAGTGGACCGAGATCCTGTCCAGGACCCGGCTCCAGCCCGACACGAACCACCGCTTCGCGCTGCCCGTACCCGTGGTGGCGACCGAGGTACGGATCGACATCCATCCCGACGGCGGTATCTCCCGGCTGCGGCTCTTCGGCTCCCTCACCGAGGAGGGCATGCGCCGCCTCACGGCCCGCCACCAGGAACTGGACGGGTAAGCCCCGGCTCCGGTCGACCCCTCCCACTCGCCTTGGGCGGGACCGTGCCGAAAGTCGGGACCCGCGCGACTTTGGTCTCGTCCCGCCGCCGCGGGCCTCCGCCACGGCCGCCGCGTCCGTACATTCGTCGCCATGACACGGACGGACCATGCCTGGCTGCTTCCCTCGGCGCTGATCGGCCCGCGAGGCCCCGAGCTGCCCGGCGACCACGGCGCGCCCCGGCCGCGCCGTACCGTACGCGACTGGGCCGTGGACCTGTCGATGTTCCTGCTCGCGGCCGGTATCGGTCTGCTCGTCCTGGAGTCGAGCGAGCAGGCGGGCAACACCGACGCCGTCGTCTTTCTCGATCTGCTGTCGGGTATGGCCGCCTGCTGCGCCCTGTGGCTACGGCGACGCTGGCCGGTCG
>NZ_FMDK01000897.1 GCF_900091995.1 Streptomyces sp. MnatMP-M17 | reverse complement strand
CGGCGGGGCCGCGGGTGTGTTCGTATGACCAACGCGGCTCCCCTGTGGACAACCGCCGCACCTGTCCCGGGGGACCTGGCAGCATGGTGGGGTGACAGCAGCAACGCACTCCCCACTCTTCCCGCGCGAATCCGAGGCCGGCCAGATCATGGCTCCGCCGCGCGACGCCGACGCGGTGCTCGACGGGCTCGATCCCGAGCAGCGCGAGGTGGCGACGGCCCTGCATGGCCCGGTGTGTGTGCTGGCCGGGGCCGGCACGGGCAAGACGCGCGCCATCACCCACCGGATCGCCTATGGCGTGCGCGCGGGCATACTCCAGCCCGCCAGTGTGCTGGCCGTCACGTTCACCAACCGGGCGGCGGGCGAGATGCGCGGACGGCTGCGCCAGCTCGGCGCGGGCGGTGTCCAGGCGCGTACGTTCCACTCGGCGGCGCTGCGCCAGCTCCAGTTCTTCTGGCCCAAGGCGGTCGGCGGGGAGCTGCCGCGGCTGCTCGACCGCAAGGTGCAGCTCGTCGCCGAGTCCGCGGCCCACTGCCGGATCCGGCTCGACCGCAATGAACTGCGGGATGTCACCAGCGAGATCGAGTGGGCGAAGGTCACCCAGACCGTTCCGGCCGACTATCCCGCCGCCGTGGCCAAGTCCGTCCGCGAGGCCCCGCGCGATCCGGCCGAGATCGGCCAGATCTACGGGATGTACGAACAGCTCAAGCGCGACCGCTCGGTGATCGACTTCGAGGACGTCCTGCTGCTCACGGTCGGCATCCTCCAGGACCGGCATGACATCGCCGACCAGATCCGCCGCCAGTACCAGCACTTCGTGGTCGACGAGTATCAGGACGTCAGCCCGCTCCAGCAGCGGCTGCTCGATCTCTGGCTGGGTGACCGGGAGAGTCTCTGTGTCGTGGGCGACGCCAGCCAGACGATCTACTCCTTCACCGGCGCGACGCCCGACCATCTGCTGAACTTCCGCACCCGCCACCCGGGCGCCACCGTGGTGAAGCTGGTCCGGGACTACCGCTCCACGCCTCAGGTCGTCCATCTCGCCAACGGCCTGCTGAATCAGGCGCGCGGCCGGGCCGCCGAGCACCGGCTCGAACTGGTCTCGCAGCGGGACCCGGGCCCCGAGCCGGTCTGCACGGAGTACGCGGACGAGCCCACCGAGGCCGAGGGCACCGCCCGCAGGATCCGCGATCTGATCGCCTCGGGCGTCCCGGCAGGCGAGATCGCCGTGCTGTACCGGATCAACGCCCAGTCGGAGGTCTATGAACAGGCCCTGGCCGACGCGGGCGTGCCCTATCAGCTCCGTGGCGCGGAGCGGTTCTTCGAGCGCCAGGAGGTACGGGAAGCGGGCGCGGCGCTGCGTGGCGCGGCCCGCTTCGGAGGCAATGACTCCCTGCTCGACGATGTGGTCGAACTGCCCGCGCAGGTCCGGGCGGTGCTCTCTGCCAAGGGCTGGACCACCGAACCTCCCGCGGGCTCCGGCGCGGTCCGTGACCGCTGGGAGTCCCTGGCCGCCCTGGTCCGTCTCGCCGAGGACTTCGTCCGGGCGAGCCCTGGTGCGACGCTCGCCGATCTGGTGGCCGAGCTGGACGAGCGCGCCGCCGCGCAGCACGCGCCCACGGTGCAGGGCGTCACACTCGCCTCGCTGCACGCGGCAAAGGGCCTGGAGTGGGACGCGGTGTTCCTGGTCGGGCTCGCCGAGGGCATGATGCCGATCACCTACGCCAAGACCGATGAGCAGATCGAGGAGGAGCGCCGGCTCCTCTATGTAGGCGTCACCCGGGCGCGCTCGCATCTCTGTCTCTCCTGGGCGCTCTCGCGCTCTCCGGGCGGCCGGGCCTCCCGTCGTCCCACCCGCTTTCTGAACGGACTGCGTCCGGGCTCCACGGCCCCGGGAGCACGAAGCACGGCGGCGGTCCCGGGCGGCGCCCTGGAGCACGGCGGCGCCGCCGTCCGGCGCAAGCGGCGCGGTCCGGTGCTCTGCCGGGTCTGCGGCAAAACGCTCACCGACGCGGGCGAGATGAAGCTGATGCGCTGTGAGGACTGCCCGTCCGACATGGACGAGGCGCTCTATGAGCGGCTGCGTGACTGGCGCGCGGAGCAGGCGAAGCAGCTGGGCCAGCCCGCCTATTGTGTGTTCACCGACAAGACACTGATGGTGATCGCCGAGACCGTGCCGGACGGCGAGCGCGAGCTGGCCGCGATCGCCGGTGTCGGCGCCCGCAAGCTGGACCGCTTCGGAGCCGATGTACTCGCCATCTGCGCTGGTGAGGAGCGTGCGGGAGACACCGCGGACGACTGAGGCAAACTCGACGAAAAAATAGTTTGCGCCCGCCCAGGGAATCCCCATAGGTTCTTAACCACGGGAACGGCGGGCTTCACCGAAGCCCTGTCCCCGTGCTCTACTTATCCAAAGCAGTACTTGTCCGTGATACACGCGACTGGCTCAGGCCGGTCCTTGAGACGCCGAGAGGAGGCGATTCCAGTGATCAGCATCATCCACAGCAGCAGCTTTGTCGGCTCCAACAAAATGACCGATCGCTCGGTCGTCTCCGCCTGCTCGCTCGGCTTCTCCGGTTCCGAACTCATTGGCAGTGGCCTGTCCGGCGTCTTCGCCGTCCGGCCCGCCGCTCTGTCGGGTCTTCCCGTCGGGGTGCGCAATGAGCGACCGACCAAGGCACTGGAAGCAGGAGTAGCAGCGGCAGCGGCCAAGGCCTATGCCTTTGCGGCGACCGGTGCCGAAACGAAGCAGACGCAGCACCACTTGATGTGGGCCTTCCGTGGGCTCGAACCCTGGAGTGATCCAGTCTGATCCACGATCAGACCGGCGCCTCAGGGCCGCGGAACCCCACCAGGGATCCGCGGCCCTTCTGTTTGTCCCGAACGGGAGACAGAACCGAAGGCGCCTCGGAACTAGCACTACTCGGTACCAGCCGACACCCGGCCAAACAGGCCGGACCGACCAGACGAGGAACGAAACCCGTGCAACTCGAAGCGCACGCCCCGTCCGTACCGCCTTCCGAAGCGATCTCCCCGCCCATCTCCACGGAGGACTCCACCTTGACTCCGCTCACCGCGCTGACCGCGCTCGACGACGCCATCGAGAGCCTCGGCGTACCTGTTCCCTGCCGTGCCTACGACCCGGAGGTCTTCTTCGCCGAGTCTCCGGCCGATGTCGAGTACGCCAAGGCACTCTGCCGCACCTGCCCGCTGGTCGAGGCCTGCCTCGCCGGCGCCAAGGAGCGGCGTGAGCCGTGGGGCGTGTGGGGCGGCGAACTCTTCGTCCAGGGTGTGGTCGTGGCCCGCAAGCGGCCGCGTGGCCGTCCGCGCAAGAACCCGGTCACGGCATGAACGCCGCCGGAACCATCGACCGTCCCTTTACGCACGATCCCCAGAAGCAGGCTCCGATGACCTCTTCCCTGAGCGAGCCGTCCGGCTCCGCGACCCCGGCAGTCACCACGATGGGCGCGAACGACTCGCGTCAGAACAGGACCCGCGAGATGCAACTCATCCCAGAAGCCATGGCACGCGCGCATATGAGCGATCGCCTGCGTGAAGCCGACGCGGAACGCCGGGCCGCGCGCCTGGTCGCCGCCAGGCGGTTGCAGCGCCGCGCCGAGCGCGCGTCGCTGCGCGCCC
>NZ_FMDK01000809.1 GCF_900091995.1 Streptomyces sp. MnatMP-M17 | reverse complement strand
GTGTGCTGCCTTGCGCGCGCGGCGGGCGGCTCCGGTGTCAGCGGGTCCCGAACAGCCAGGTGTACGCGGCCTGCGCCGTGAACTCGCGCTGCCCGCCCGGGAACAGCAGCCCGGCCGTGGCGAACTCCGGGTCGGCGGCGGTGGTCCGGACATAGGGAATCGCAATACAGCGCATTCCCGCGGCGTGTGCCGCGACCGCACCGGGACCGGCGTCCTCCAGGACGACACATGCGGTGGGCGCCGTGCCCAGCCGGCGCGCCGCCTCCAGGAAGACGTCCGGCCGGGGTTTGCCCTGGGCGACCTCCTCCGCCGAGACGGTTGTGGTGAAGTACCCGTCCAGACCGGTGACGGTCAGGGCCATGTCGATGGCCGCGCGGGACGAGCCGGACGCCACGGCCATCGGCACGCCCTCGGTGTGCAGCCGCTCCACGAACTTCCGCATCTGCGGGAACACCTCCGTCGAGGTGCGGACCCGTTCCAGATAGAGCCGGTTCTTCTCGGCGAGCAGTTCATCGACCGGCGCGTCGATCCCGTACTCCTCGCGCAGCGTCGCCAAGGTCTCGCGGGTGCCGATCCCGATGAAGCGGGTGTGGTGCTCCCAGGTGAAGCCGGTGACACCGTGCTGGGCCAGGACCTGTCGTCCGGCTTCGTAATAGTTCGGCTCGCTGTCCACGAGTGTTCCGTCAAGATCGAAGATGACCGCCGGTGTATACGAAGTGCTCATGCGCTCCAGCATGCCAAGCCGCGCCCGCCGTCGCTCATGGCTCTCGTCCCCAGGCGATCCCAGACGATCCTCAGGTGATCTCCGGCGATCCCCAGGTATTCCCGGGCCCGGATCCGGGGATTGGTCCAGACCGCCTGCTACCGTCGGCCGGGCATCAGCGGATCGGTCGTTGAGGTTCAGCCGAAGAGGGGACATATCGTGAGCGGCAGGAACGACGGGCGGGCCTTCATCGGGTCGTTCACTTCGGCGGGTGGGCGCGGCATCATCCACGCGGCCGTGGACGCGGAGACCGGCGCACTGACGGAACGAGGAGCGACCGACGCCGTCGCCGATCCCTCCTTCCTGGCGCTCTCGCCGGACGGTTCCGTGCTCTACGCGGTCTCCGAGACGGAGGAGGGCACGGCGGCGGCCTTCACGGCACCCGACGGGACCGAGGAGGCCAGGGTGCCGAGGCTGATCGGCGATCCCGTCCCCGTATGCGGTGCCAGTCCCACGCATCTCACGCTCGCCGGCGGCCATCTGCTGACCGCCAACTACGGCTCCGGCAGCGTCACGACTCTGCCGGTCGGCGGCGACGGCGGACTGCTGGCCGTCGCCGGAGTGCTCCAGCACGAGGGCCGGGGCCCGCATCCGGACCGGCAGCGCGGTCCGCACGCACATCAGGTGGTGGCAGATCCGGGCGGACGCTGGATCCTGGCCACCGACCTCGGCACCGACTCCGTACGGATCTCCGCCCTCGACACCGCCTCCGGGGAGCTGACGGCGCACGGCGAGACGGCGCTGCGTCCGGGCACCGGGCCGCGCCATCTCGCCTTCCATCCGGCCGGCGGTCATGCCTATGTGCTGAACGAGCTGGAACCGACGCTCGTCATCTGCCGCTGGGACGCGGAGAAGGGCGTACTCGAACCGGTCGGTGAGGCTCCCGTCCTGCCCGACAGCGTGGAGGCCGCGAGCTATGCCTCGGAGGTGGTCGTGTCCCACGACGGACGGTTCGTCTGGGCCGCCAACCGAGGCCATGACAGCATCGCCGTCCTCGCGCTCGACGCCACATACGAGAAGGCGGAGCTGGTCACCACCGTGCCCTGCGGTGGCCGTTGGCCGCGCGATCTGGCCCTTGATCCGGCGGGCCGCCGTCTGTACGCCGCCAATGAGCACTCCGGTGATGTGACCTGGTTCGACATCGACCTGGCGACGGGCATCCCGGCCCGCGCGGGCTCCATCGAGGCACCTGCCGCCTCCTGCGTGATCTTCGGCTGACCGGACCGAACGCGGAAGGGCCCGCGCCGGAGAGATCCGGTGCGGGCCCTTTCCATGCGTACGAGGGACATGGCCGTCCCGTACACAAGGGCATCCGTCGGTGTGGTGTCAGTGCGTCGGTGATCCCTGCGGCTGCGCGGGAATGCCCAGCGCCGTCGTGTACTTCGACAGCACCAGCTTGCCGATCGCCGGATAGGCGCCCAGCGGCTCCGCGGCGGCGCAGTCGGCCTCCTTGAGCGCTGCTTCGAGCAGCCCTTCGGGCAGCTCCGGGCCGACCAGATACGGCGCGAGCGCGAGCTGCGTCGAACCGGATTCGCGCAGTTGCTCCGCGATCGCGGTGATCGAGCCCTCCTCGTCGAGCGCGGCGGCCATCACCGGTACGGCCAGACGCGCGGCCAGCAGCATTCCGGTGATCCCGGCGGTCTGGACCGCCTCCTGGCCGCCCACCGTGGCCAGGATGATGCCGTCGGCCGCCGTCGCGACCGTGAACAGCCGGGCCCGGTCGGCGCGGGCGAGCCCGGCCTCCGACAGACGTACATGCAGAGCCTCGGCGAGCAGCGGATGCGGACCGAGGACATCCGTCAGCTCCGCGACGGCGCCGCTCTCCGCGACGGCCTCACGTATCCGCGAGACCAGTCCGCTGTCGGGACCGGCGAGCAGTGGTACGACAACGGCGGCGGGGCCTTCGGGCTCGGTGACCTCACGGCCCGCGGCCTTCGCCAGCTCATAGCGTTCGATGCGCAGCGCGGCGGTTCCCGCCAGGACGTCCGCCAGCGCCGGGTACTCCTCGTCGTCACCCTCCAGGAAGCCGATGACGGCGTTGAGGCCGGGCAGCTCGGAACGGGCGATGCTGACGGTCTCTTCGGCCAGACCGCGCACGGCGGCCGAGGGGGTGCCGGGAACGGCGAGAACAAGCGCGGGCGCACCTTCGGGAGCCGCCACCGGTTCGGGACGGCGGTGGCGCCCCGACTGACGGGGTCGCGGCATTCGTACAGGCAGGCCGGATGCGGGCCCAGTGGGGGTGCTCATGCCGTCGAATGCTACTGGTTTTGTGGGCGCGGCTGTTCGGGGAGGGGGCGCTCGTGAACCATCTGTCCTTATTTATCCGTTAGGTATTTTTCCGCTCATCTGTCCTGATGTGTCGGGACGTAGAGCAGCCGTGGATCGTACGGCAGCCGCAGTGAGCCCTTGGCGAGTTCCGCCGCGATCCGCAGCGCTCCGGTCAGCGGATCGGCCGCGGCGGAGACGGCGGTGGCGTGCGGAAGCTGCTCGGCCAGCTCGGCCCGCAGCGGTACGAGCAGCGGGTCGCCGAGCTTGAACAGGCCACCGGTGAGGGCGACTTCGGGCGTCCCGGAGGCCGGACAGACCGCCGTGGCCGCCTCCGCGATATACCGTGCGGCGAGCGCGAGGATCTCCGCGGCGACCGGATCCGAGGCCGCGCAGCGGGCCACTTCCGGTGCGAACGAGGCGAGTACGGCGGGCCGGTCGGTACGTGGATAGAGCAGGCCCGGCAGCTCGCCCGCGGGCCCGAAAACCGCTTCCGTTCTGGACAGCAGTGCGGGTGAACCGCCTCGCCGTCCGTCGTGCGCGCGCATGGCCGCCTCCAGCCCGGCGCGCCCGATCCAGGCACCGCCGCCGCAGTCGCCGAGGAGATGGCCCCAGCCGTCGGCGCGGTGCCAGCCCGTCAGATCCGTGCCGAGCGCGATCATGCCCGTACCGGCGGCGACGACGGCGCCGGGCCGCTGTCCGAGCGCGCCCGCATAGGCGGTGAC
>NZ_FMDK01000019.1 GCF_900091995.1 Streptomyces sp. MnatMP-M17 | reverse complement strand
CCGTCGCGGCCTTCGCCCGGGCCCGGCTCGCCGACCAGTCCGAGGCCTATCGCTCGGCGGTCGAGTCGGCCGAGCCCGACAAGCGCACCGAGGCCCTCGCCAGGGCGCTGAGCGCCGACGGGTACGCTGCTACGGCGCGTAGCGCGCCCAACCAGCAGGGCGAGCAGCTCTGCCAGCACCACTGCCCGGTCGCCCATGTCGCCGAGCAGTTCCCGCAGCTCTGCGAGGCGGAGACGGAGTCCTTCTCCCAGCTGCTCGGCACCCATGTGCAGCGGCTGGCCACCATCGCCCACGGCGACGGTGTCTGTACGACGTTCATCCCCCGCACCAGCGCCACCCAAGAGACCACCCACCACGCATCTGAAAGCACAGCCGGGAGGAACCCCGAATGACGCTCCCCACGGAGACTGCCCACCCCGAGCTCGAGGGTCTGGGTACGTACGAATTCGGCTGGGCCGACTCCGACGCCGCGGGCGCCGCGGCCAAGCGCGGGCTCTCCGAGGCTGTCGTCCGCGACATCTCGGAGAAGAAGAACGAGCCGGAGTGGATGCTGAAGCTGCGGCTCAAGGGTCTGCGCCTGTTCGACAAGAAGCCCATGCCGAGCTGGGGCTCGGACCTGTCGGGCATCGACTTCGACAACATCAAGTACTTCGTACGGTCCACCGAGAAGCAGGCCGCTTCCTGGGAGGAACTGCCCGAGGACATCAAGAACACGTACGACAAGCTCGGTATCCCGGAGGCGGAGAAGCAGCGCCTTGTCGCGGGTGTCGCCGCGCAGTACGAGTCCGAGGTCGTCTACCACCAGATCCGTGAGGACCTGGAGGAGCAGGGCGTCATCTTCCTGGACACCGACACCGCGCTCAAGGAGCACCCGGAGCTGTTCCAGGAGTACTTCGGCACGGTCATCCCGGTCGGTGACAACAAGTTCGCCTCGCTGAACACGGCCGTGTGGTCCGGCGGATCGTTCATCTATGTGCCGAAGGGCGTGCACGTCGACATCCCGCTCCAGGCCTACTTCCGTATCAACACGGAGAACATGGGCCAGTTCGAGCGGACGCTGATCATCGTCGACGAGGACGCCTACGTCCACTACGTCGAGGGCTGTACGGCCCCGATCTACTCCTCGGACTCGCTGCACAGCGCCGTGGTCGAGATCATCGTCAAGAAGGGCGGGCGCTGCCGCTACACGACCATCCAGAACTGGTCGAACAATGTGTACAACCTGGTCACCAAGCGTGCCGTCGCCTACGAGGGCGCGACGATGGAGTGGGTCGACGGAAATATCGGCTCCAAGGTGACCATGAAGTACCCGGCCGTCTATCTGATGGGCGAGCACGCCAAGGGCGAGACGCTGTCCATCGCCTTCGCGGGCGAGGGCCAGCACCAGGACGCCGGCGCCAAGATGGTCCACATGGCCCCCAACACCTCGTCCAACATCGTCTCCAAGTCGGTGGCGCGCGGTGGCGGCCGTACCTCCTACCGTGGTCTGATCGAGATCGGCGAGGGCGCCGAGGGCTCCAAGTCCAATGTGCTCTGTGACGCGCTGCTGGTGGACACCATCTCCCGCTCCGACACGTATCCGTATGTGGACGTCCGTGAGGACGACGTGTCCATGGGCCACGAGGCGACCGTCTCCAAGGTCTCCGAGGACCAGCTCTTCTATCTGATGAGCCGCGGTCTCTCCGAGTTCGAGGCGATGGCGATGATCGTGCGCGGTTTCGTCGAGCCGATCGCCAAGGAACTGCCGATGGAGTACGCGCTGGAGCTGAACCGGCTGATCGAGCTTCAGATGGAAGGCTCCGTCGGCTGATCCACGCCAGGCCGGCAGCTCGGCCGGTGACCGTTATTCCTTACGCAGAGGCAGAGAGAGAGCACGACGACAGCCATGGCTGAGGCTCAGAACATTCCGGCGGGTTCCACCACCGCCGGTTCGATCGCGGTGGCCGCCGAGTCGACCGTCGCCACGCGCATGAGCGCGCCCCCTTCCTACGACGTGGCGGACTTTCCCGTCCCGCACGGCCGTGAGGAGGAGTGGCGGTTCACGCCGCTGGAGCGGCTGCGCGGGCTGCACGATGGCAGCGCCGTCGCGGCGGACGGCGTCACGGTCGAGGTGACCGCGCCCGACGGCGTCGTCGTCGAGACCGTCGGCCGTGACGACGCGCGGATCGGCAAGGCCGGTACGCCGGTGGACCGGGTCGCCGCCCAGGCGTTCTCCTCGTTCGAGAAGGCCTCGGTCGTCTCGGTGCCCAAGGAGACCGTGCTGAGCGAGCCGATCAGGATCGCCGTCCACGGCGAGGGCGGTACCGCCTACGGCCATCAGATTGTCGAACTGGGCGCCTTCGCCGAGGCGGTCGTCGTCATCGACCACACCGGCGACGCCGTGCTCGCGGCCAATGTCGACTATCTCCTCGGCGACGGTGCCAAGCTGACCGTCGTCTCGCTCCAGGACTGGGACGAGAAGGCCGTCCATGTCGCCCAGCACAACGCGCTGGTCGGCCGGGACGCCTCCTTCAAGTCCGTGGTGGTCACCTTCGGCGGTGATGTCGTACGGCTCACGCCCCAGGTGCGGTACGCGGCGCCCGGCGGTGAGTCCGAGCTGTTCGGCCTCTACTTCACCGACCGCGGCCAGCACCAGGAGCACCGGCTCTTCGTCGACCACAACGCGCCGCACTGCAAGTCCAACGCCGCCTACAAGGGCGCGCTCCAGGGCACCGACGCACACGCCGTCTGGATCGGTGACGTACTGATCCGGTCCTCGGCCGTGGGCACCGACACCTATGAGATGAACCGCAACCTGGTCCTCACGGACGGCGCGCGGGTCGACTCGGTGCCGAATCTGGAGATCGAGACCGGTGAGATCGTCGGCGCCGGCCATGCCTCGGCCACCGGCCGGTTCGACGACGAGCAGCTCTTCTATCTGATGGCCCGCGGTATCCCGGAGACCGAGGCCCGCCGGCTGGTGGTCCGCGGCTTCTTCGCCGAGCTGGTCCAGAAGATCGGTCTGCCGGACGTCGAGGAGCGGCTGATGGCCAAGATCGAGGCGGAGCTGGAGACCGTGTCATGAGCGGGCCGATGGCTTTCGTCCGAGTCTGCGGTCTGGGCGAGCTGGAGGAGGACACCCCGAAGCGGGTGGAAGTCGACGGCACGCCCGTCTCCGTCATCCGTACCGGAGGCGAGGTGTTCGCGATCAACGACATCTGCTCGCACGCGAATGTCTCGCTCTCGGAGGGCGAGGTCGAGGACTGCATGATCGAGTGCTGGCTGCACGGCTCCAGCTTCGACCTGCGTACCGGCAAGCCGTCCGGTCTGCCCGCGACGCGCCCCGTCCCCGTATATCCCGTAAAGATCGAAGGGGACGATGTGCTCGTCTCCGTCACCCAGGAGTCCTGAGGCACCCATGGCAACGCTTGAAATCCACGACCTGCACGTCTCCGTCGAGGCCGAGGCCGGCCCCCGCGAGATCCTCAAGGGCGTCGACCTGACCGTCAAGCAGGGCGAGACGCACGCCATCATGGGCCCCAATGGCTCCGGCAAGTCGACGCTCGCGTACTCCCTCGCGGGCCACCCGAAGTACCGGATCACCGATGGCACCGTGACGCTGGACGGCGAGGACGTCCTCGCGATGACCGTCGACGAGCGCGCCCGCGCCGGTGTCTTCCTCGCGATGCAGTATCCCGTCGAGGTGCCCGGTGTCTCCGTCTCCAACTTCCTGCGCACCTCCGCCACCGCCGTACGCGGCGAGGCCCCCAAGCTGCGCACCTGGGTGAAGGAGGTCCGGGAGACCATGGAGCGTCTCCAGATGGACCCGGCCTTCGCCGAGCGCAATCTGAACGAGGGCTTCTCCGGCGGTGAGAAGAAGCGCCACGAGATCCTTCAGCTCGAACTGCTCAAGCCGAGTATCGCGATCCTCGACGAGACCGATTCCGGCCTCGACGTCGACGCGCTGCGGGTCGTCTCGGAGGGCGTCAACCGCGTCCGCGAGACCGGCGAGGTCGGCACGCTGCTGATCACGCACTACACGCGGATCCTCCGCTACATCAAGCCCGACTTCGTGCATGTCTTCGCACAGGGCCGTATCGCCGAGTCCGGCGGCGCGGAACTGGCCGACAAGCTGGAGGAAGAGGGCTACGAGGCGTATGTGAAGGGAGGCGTACCCGCGTGACGGAACTGCCGGGCCTTCTCACCGCTTCGGACCTGACCACGTCGGGCCTCACCGCGTCGGACCGTCTGCTGGACGAGGCGATCCGCAAGGATTTCCCGATCCTCGACCGGGTGATCCACGACGGCAAGAAGCTTGTGTACCTGGACTCCGCGGCGACCTCGCAGAAGCCGCGCCAGGTGCTCGACGCGCTCAACGAGTACTACGAGCGGCACAACGCGAATGTCCACCGAGGCGTGTACACCATCGCCGAGGAGGCCACGGCGCTGTACGAGGGCGCGCGCGACAAGGTCGCCGCCTTCATCAACGCTCCCAGCCGCGACGAGGTGATCTTCACCAAGAACGCGTCGGAGTCGCTGAACCTCGTGGCCAATATGCTCGGCTGGGCGGACGAGCCCTACCGGGTGGACCACGACACCGAGATCGTCATCACGGAGATGGAGCACCACTCCAACATCGTGCCGTGGCAGCTTCTGTCGCAGCGCACGGGCGCGAAGCTGAAGTGGTTCGGCATCACCGACGACGGCCGTCTCGATCTCTCGGACATCGACCGGATCATCACCGAGAAGACCAAGATCGTCTCCTTTGTGCTGGTCTCCAACATCCTGGGCACCCAGAACCCGGTCGAGGCGATAGTCCGCCGGGCCCAGGAGGTCGGTGCGCTGGTCTGCATCGATGCCTCTCAGGCCGCTCCGCACCAGGTGCTGGACGTCCAGGCGCTCCAGGCCGACTTCGTGGCGTTCACCGGTCACAAGATGCTCGGACCGACCGGGATCGGTGTGCTCTGGGGCCGTCAGGAGCTGCTGGAGGACCTGCCTCCGTTCCTCGGCGGCGGTGAGATGATCGAGACCGTCTCGATGCACTCCTCGACGTACGCGCCCGCGCCGCACAAGTTCGAGGCGGGTACGCCACCGATCGCCCAGGCCGTCGGGCTCGGCGCGGCCGTGGACTATCTCTCCGCGATCGGTATGGAGCGGATCACCGCGCATGAGCACGCGATCACCGAATACGCGGTGAAGCGGCTGCTGGAGGTCCCGGACCTGCGGATCATCGGTCCGGCGACGGCCGAGGACCGAGGCGCCACGATCTCCTTCACACTCGGCGACATCCATCCGCACGATGTGGGCCAGGTCCTGGACGAGCAGGGCATCGCGGTCCGGGTCGGCCATCACTGCGCCCGGCCGGTCTGCCTGCGGTACGGAATTCCCGCGACCACGCGAGCGTCTTTCTATCTGTACTCCACTCCGGCCGAGGTCGACGCCCTGGTCGAGGGCCTGGAGCACGTCCGTCAATTCTTCGGATGAGGACTGAGGACTGAGAGGCTGTCCGTGAAGCTGGATTCGATGTACCAGGACGTCATCCTGGACCACTACAAGCACCCGCACGGGCGCGGTCTCCGGGACGGCGACGCCGAAGTGCACCACGTGAACCCGACCTGCGGTGACGAGATCACGCTGCGTGTGCGGTACGAAGGTTCGCGGATCGCGGATGTCTCGTACGAGGGCCAGGGCTGCTCCATCAGCCAGGCCAGCGCATCCGTGCTGAACGACCTGCTGGTCGGCAAGGAACTGGCCGAGGCGCACAAGATCCAGGGCACCTTCCTGGAGCTGATGCACTCCAAGGGCCAGCTGGAGCCGGACGACGCGATGGAGGAGCTGCTGGAGGACGCGATCGCGTTCGCCGGTGTCTCCAAGTACCCGGCCCGTGTCAAGTGCGCGCTGCTGAGCTGGATGGCGTGGAAGGACGCGACGGCCCAGGCCCTGGGCGACAGTGCGACGAAGGAGACGGCATGAGCGAGAACGAGACCCTGACGATCAAGCCGGCCTCGGAGGACGAGGTCCGCGAGGCGCTGTACGACGTGGTCGACCCTGAGCTGGGCATCGATGTCGTCAACCTCGGCCTGATCTACGGCATCCACATCGACGATTCCAACAACGCGACGCTGGACATGACTCTGACGTCGGCGGCCTGTCCGCTGACCGATGTGATCGAGGACCAGGCGAAGGCGGCGACGGACGGCATCGTCAGCGAACTCAAGATCAATTGGGTCTGGATGCCGCCGTGGGGCCCGGACAAGATCACCGACGATGGCCGCGAACAGCTCCGCGCACTGGGCTTCAACGTCTGATCACCGCCCCACACCGGGCGGATGCACCACAGGCCCCATGACCCGAGGACCGGGTCATGGGGCTTTCTGCGTGCGGTAGTCGTACTCCGAGCAACGAGCGGGCCTCGTGAGGGGACCTTACGGCCACATCAGGTGCGGCACGATCCGTGTCCCGAACCGGTAGGTGCGCAGGGCGCGTTCGGGGGACGGGACGCGGTGCCGGCGGTGGCCGTCGACGCTGATCACTTCGGCGTGGTCCTCGAACGCCATGCCCCAGGCGGCGACTCGTCCGTCGACCCGGTCGCCGTACTCCTGGGCGACGGCGAACAGCCTCGGAGCGGTGTCGGCGACCAACTCCTTGAGGAGAACGGAGAACTCTTCCCGGTCACACAGCGGAGGCAGGCCGGTGGGATCCGGGACGAGCAGGTCGAGAGCGGGCGTACCGCTGGTCCAGCGGGTGAGGTTGTCCATTGCTGCCTCCGTGTCGTTGGAACGGGCCACGGCGTTGGGCCTATGAGTAGGATGCCTGATGAGGATTTATTCCGGGCAACATTCCTGGAATTTAGACCCGAACGAGTTGTGGAGCCGATGCTGGAGACGACAGAATGTCCGGCATGGCATGGAAGAGGGGCATGGCCCCGCAGTCGGTCTACCGACGTCAACTTGCAAAGCGATTGGGTGAGTTGAGGGACGAAGCAGGGCTCACTCTTGCGGAGGTGGCGGCGCGGATCGAAGTGCATCAGGGGACGCTCAGCCGCCTGGAGAACGGTGATCGCGGGACCACGCCGGTCATGGTGAACTCCATGCTCGACTGCTACGGCGTCCAGGACCCGGCCCTGCGCGAGGACATCCTCGATCTCGTACGGGCCGACCGAGCACAGAGCAAGCCGTGGTGGCGGAAGTACTCAACTGTGCTCAGCCCGACGCGATATGACGGCTACCTGGCTCTGGAAGCCAGCGCGGTGTCCATGCGCAGTTACCAACCAATGTTGGTGCCCGGCCTGCTCCAGACGGAGGAGTACGCGGCGGCGGTCATTGGAGGCATGAGGCTGGACCTTACCTCGCGACAGGTCAAGCCACTGGTCGACGTACGGATGAAGCGACAGGCGGAGCGCCTCGGAGGGGACAGCCCCGTAAGGTTCTGGGCGATCATCGATGAATCCGCTCTGAGCCGCCAGATCGGTTCCCCGGCAATCATGCGGGACCAGCTCCAGAAACTGGTTGACCTCCATGAACTGCCCCATGTGACGGTTCAGTTGCTGCCACTGGCCTGCGGAGCGCATCCTGGCTTCTACGGCCCGTTCGTGCTCATGAGCTTCCCGGAACCGAATCCGGACCTGGTGTGGCTGGAGCTTCGCAAGAACTCTGTTTACCTTGAAGGGCAGGGGGACGTGGACGGGTACGCGGACGTCTTCGACCATCTGCGCGCTCTGGCGCTCAGCCCTTCCGATACCCGGGCCCGAATCGAACAGATCATCAGGGAGTTGCCTCAGTGAACCGCGAACTCGACCTTACCCAGGCCCGGTGGCGCAAGAGTTCGTACAGCGGCGGGGACAACGACTGTGTTGAGGTCGCCGTGTTCCGCGAGCAGGTGGCCATTCGTGACTCCAAGCGTCCCGAACAGTCTCCGCTCGTTGTCAGCCGTGCTGGGGTCCAGACGTTCATCGTTGGTATTCGGGCCGGTCACGTGGGTTGATGGGTCGCCCAGGTCTCCTCGTCCGCCGTCAGCAGTTGTCTCAGCCGGGCCGGCGGTGGCAGTGGGCCGTGGTCCGCGGTGACGCGTAGGGCTGATGCGGCTGTGAGGTGGCCCAGGCGCAGGGCGTGTACGGGATCGCCGTTGGTCCGTAGTCCTGCCAGGAAGCCGGCCGCGAACGCGTCGCCCGCGCCGACCGGTTCGACCACTTCGACGCGCGGGGCCGGGACGGAGTGGGGCACCGGGCCGAGATAGGCCGTGGCCTCCCGGGCGCCGTCCTTGACGACCAGGGTGTGCGGGCCGGGCAGCAGGGCGCGCACCGCCGCCGCGTCCGTCACCGCCGGGCCCCACAGTGCCTGGGCCTCGTCCAGGCCCACGAAGACGAGATCCGCGCGGTCGGCGAGGGTACGCAGGATCTCCGGCGCCGAGCGGCCGGTCCAGAGCGCCGCGCGGTGGTTCACATCGAAGCTGACCGGACAGGGCCGGTCGGGCGCGAGTGCCTCCTCCACCAGGGCCAGACAGCTTGCCGAGAGGGCGGGAGTGATACCGGTGAGATGGACAAGTCCCGCCTCCCGTACGGCCGTCGACCGCAGTACGTCCGGGCCGAGCGCGGAGGCGGCGGAGCCGCGCCGGTAATAGAGGACACGGGTGCCGTCGGCGCCGGGATTCTTGATCAGCAGGCCGGTGGGCCGTGTGGGATCCGTCCGTACGCCGGTGACATCCACGCCGGAGGACGCCACCCTCCGCCGGATCCGCGCGCCGAACGGATCGTCGCCGAGCGCGGAGATCCAGCGCACCGGTACGCCGTGGTCGGCCAGATACATCGCCACGTTCGACTCGGCGCCCGCGATGTCCAGCCGGAGCAACTCGGTGTCGTCGAGCGGCGCGACCGGCTCGGGCGCCAGCGCCGCCATCGTCTCTCCGACGCAGACGACGGGCCCGGTGCCGATGAGCCGTCGGCCGTTGTGTGCGGAGGCATGGTGTGCGGAGGCATCGTGTACGGAGGTCATGACGCGGCTTTCGTCTCCGGGCGGTAGGACGCCGTCGGCAGGCCCGGCACCTCTACTCGTACGGCGAAGACCGCGCCGTCGAGCGGTCCCGGCCGGGACAGACCCGTACGGGCGCTCGTGACGAACAACGTGCGGCCGTCCTCTCCGCCCAGACAGACTCCGGCGGGCTGCGACGCGGGCACCGGCACGATCTGGTCCAGGGCGCCGTCCGGGCGGTAGCGGTGGACCACGCCCTCGCCCCAGACGGCGGCCCACAGACCGCCCTCCGCGTCGACGGTCATGCCGTCCGGACCGCCCGCGTCCAGCGTTGTGAACACCGAAGGATCACCTAGCCCGCCCCTCGCCGGATCGACCGGATAACGCCTGATCAGCCCTCGTGCACTGTCCGCGAGGAACATGGTCCGTCCGTCGCCGGAGAACGCAGGGCCGTTCGGTACGGTGATGCCGCTCAGCGCTCGGACCACCGTTCCGTCGCGGTCGACGCGGTAGAGCGATCCGGCGCCCTCCACTCCGTCGTACGCCATGCTGCCCGCCCAGAAGCGGCCGTGCGGATCGGCGGTCGCGTCGTTCATCCGCATCCGTACGGGCGCGCCGTCCTCCGGACGCGCCAGCCACCGCACGCCGTCAGCCGAGTCTCCGTCGGCACCGTCCCTCCCGGTGTCGAGCAGACAGATCCCCGGGCCCGCCGCCGCGATCCAGGTCCCGGGCCTGCCCTCGACCGGAGCAACCGCGCCGAGGGCCACGGGCAGCCGGGCCAGCTCGGCCAGGCCCTGTCCGGCCCGGTCGGCCGGCGGCGCGGCGAGCAGCCGGCCCGCGAGGATGTCGACCAGGACGACCCGGCCGTCGATCCAGCGGATGCCCTCGCCCAGTTCGAGCCGGTCCGGCCAACGGGCCTCGGCCCTGTCGCCGTCTGCCCCGGTGCCGTCTGCCCCGGTGCCGTCCGCCCTACTGCCGTTTGCGCCGATGCCGTTCATCGCTTCTGCTCCGCCCGCTCGCGGACCACGGCGAGGAACTCCCTTGCCCGCGCCCGCAGTCCGTCGATGTCACCGCCGTCCGCCGCGTCCCCGATCAACGGCGAGCCGACGCCCACCGCCACCGCTCCCAGCGCCAGATACTCGCGCGCGGCGGGCGCGTCCACTCCGCCGACCGGGACGAACGGGAGGTCGGGAAACGGCCCGCGCAGCGCCCTCAGATACGCCGGGCCTCCGGTCTGCCCGGCCGGGAAGATCTTGAGCGCCTCGGCGCCGAGCCGCAGCGCGCTCAGGATCTCGGTCGGTGTCATCACTCCGGCGAGCACCGGCATGCCCAGCTCCCGGGCCACGGTGATGCCGTCGCCGACCGCCGGTGTGACGATGAAGTCGGCCCCCGCGTCGTGTGCGGCACGCGCGTCGTCGGGACCGAGGACCGTGCCCGCGCCGAGCGGCGCGTCCGGGCCCAGAGCGGTCCGGGCCCGGGCGATGACATCCAGCGCGTTCCGGCCGGAGAGCGACACCTCGATCAGGGCGACGCCCTCCTCCGCGAGTGTCAGTACGGTCCTCAGCGCCGCGTCCGGATCGTCTCCGCGCACGATGGCGACCAGCCGGTGGGCGCGCAGCGCGCTCAGCAGATCCACAGGTTCTTCTCCTTGTTCCTGTTCATGGGTGATGCCGCCTCAGGAGTGCCGCCGTGTCAGGCGTGCTGCCGCACCGACAGCGTGAGCCGCCAGCGGACCTCGCCGGACGCGGGCACGCGCGCCGCGTCCGTCTCCTCCGCGTGGGCCAGGTCGAAGACCCGGCCGAGCATCGGCTCGACACCGATGGAGCGGTACGGCGCGTCCTCCGGGAAGCCTCCGAGGTTCCGCCAGAGCGCGACGGAGACCGGCTGTCCCTCGGCCTCGACCGACAGACACAGCTCGTCGGCGCCGTCCCGTACGGACACCTCGTCCGTGTCGACCACGGCGCCCACGGCCGTACCGTCGGCCGGGCCGAGC
>NZ_FMDK01000553.1 GCF_900091995.1 Streptomyces sp. MnatMP-M17 | reverse complement strand
CCGCCAGGGCGCGGAGGGGCTGACCGTACCGGCGGTCGGTCAGCTCCGAGTGCGGTTCGCCGGGGGCGAAGAAGTGGCCCTCGCCCCACTACCTGAGCGCTGGCGGTCGGCGTGATCGTCCTCGACCTCGCCGTACAGGCAGTCCATGTCACCAACCAGAGCATGATCCACGCACTGGCTCCGGACGCGGGCAGTCGGCTGTTCGGCGGCTATATGATCTTCTACTCCGTCGGCAGCGCCACCGGCGCCATCGCCTCAACTGCCCTGTACGCGGCGGCAGGCTGGGGTGCCGTCTGCGTACTGGGCCCCTCGTTCAGTTGCCTCGCGCTTCTCCTGTGGGCCATGACGGAGCGGTCGTCCGCTCCTCCTTCCCCAAGATGAGCTCCTCGCCCACCGCGAGCCCTTCCCCAACCATGAGCTCCCCATCCACCGTGAACTCCTCCGTGTTGGCCGGGACTCCGATGCCCTCCCAGCGGAACGGGACACCTCGCGCCACGTCCGGATCCGGGTGGTCCATAAGCTGGAAGTGCACATGCGGCTCGGACGAGTTGCCCGAGTTGCCGCAGCGCGCCAGGACTTGACCGGTCCGCACCCGGTCGCCCGCGCGGACCTGGAGTGAGCCGCGCTGGAGGTGGGCGTACAGGGCGTACGTACTGTCCCCGAGGTCGAGTACGAGACGGTTGCCCGTGACCAGGCCCGCGCCGCCGATCTCGCGCACGGCGCTCTCGATGAGCATCAGATAGACGAGGGCAGGCAGGGAGTTACGGCTGAGATGGTCGCGCTGCCGGTCCGTGGCGTATACGACGGTCCCGTCCGCGACGGCGAGGAGCGGCTCGCCGAAGGCCGGGAAGTCACGGTTGCGCCGGACGACCGGCCACAACCAGGCGAAGGCGGGACGCGCACCGGGCTTACCTTCCGCCACCACGCCCGTCCCCTCCGCCGCACTCGTCCCTTCCGCCACGACGTCGATCGCGTAGGTCTGCCCGTACGCATGTGTGCCATGGCTCGGCACCTTGTCGGCCGGACTGTTGAGCGCCGACCAGCGGCCTCTGACGGGAGGCGCCACCTCGATCGCGGCGGGCCGGTCCGCGTGGTGGGCACGGCCCATACGGCTGACACCGAGAGTCACGGCGACGGCGACAGCCGCGGGCAGCATGGTCAGCCACCAGGAGAGGGACAGTACGCGGAACACATCGAGGAGGACGAACACGACAAAGACGAGCCAGGACAGCCGAAAGAGGATCATGACTTGCTTACGAACGCGGACGGGCATCATTGTTCCCCCTTGACGACAATTACGGTCACGTGACGACAGTTACGGTCATGGCCGCGCGGCCGAGAGCATCACCAGCAGCGGTACGATCCGGGCCGCCGGCACCTCGTACCGCCCTCGCCCGGTCGTGTGCAGCCAGCCCGCGCCGGTCAGTTGGCGGAGATGGTGGTAGATCTGGCCGGTCGTGCCGATGTCCTCCAGCTCGGCCAGTTCGGCGGCGGTCCGCCGGCCACCGAGGATCTCGCGCAGCAGCCGGAGCCGTACCGCATGGCCGAGCGCTGCGAAGGACTCGGCCGAGTGCGACCAGTCGGCATCGAGGAGCGCATCGGTGAAGGTGCCGTACTGCCACTCGTACCGCTCCTCCGTCGGCAGCCGCACCGCACCGGTATAGAGGACCGCGCCGTTCGGCGAGCCGGCCTTGGCGACTTCCTCCTTCAGCCGCTCAAGCGCCCAGAAGTCACCGCCATCCGTGCCCCCACCCCCAGCCGGAACCCGACCGTCCGTCCCTTCCAGCGCCGCGAGCCGCCGCTCCAGCGCGGCGACCCGCTCTTCAAGCTCCATACCTCGAAGTTACGTAATTACGTAATAATTGACAAGTGTAGGCGCGAACATGCCTGAGCCCCCGCCCGGTACACACCGGACGGGGGCTCATCGGCTCAACAGCGCTCAGGCAGCACTCAGCTCACGCCAGCAGCGCCGGAATCGTCCCCTCATGCGCCGCCCGAAGCTCCTCCAGCGCGATCGCGAATTCGCCCTGGACCTCGATCTCCTCGCCGTCCACGACACCGATCCGGGTCACGGGCAGGCCGCGGGCGCCGCACATGTCGGTGAAGCGGAGCTCCTCGCTGCGCGGTACGGCGACGACCGCGCGGCCCGCCGACTCGCTGAAGAGGAAGGTGAACGCGTCGAGCCCGTCCGGTACGACCAGCCGGGCGCCGTGGCCGCCGCGCAGGCAGGACTCGGTGACCGCCTGGATCAGACCGCCGTCGCTCAGATCGTGCGCCGCGTCGATCATTCCGTCGCGGGAGGCCGAGATCAGGATCTCGCCGAGCAGCTTCTCCCGGTCCAGGTCCACGGCCGGCGGCAGCCCGCCGAGATGGTCGTGCACCACCTGCGACCAGGCCGAGCCGCCGAACTCCTCGCGCGTGTCACCGAGGAGATGGAGAAGCTGGCCCTCCTCCTTGAAGGCGATCGGCGTACGGCGGTTGACGTCGTCGATCACACCGAGCACGGCCACGACCGGCGTCGGGTGGATGGCCGTCTCGCCGGTCTGGTTGTAGAGCGAGACATTGCCGCCGGTGACCGGTGTGCCGAGCTGGAGGCAGCCGTCCGCCAGACCTCGTGTGGCCTCGGCGAACTGCCACATGACGGCCGGGTCCTCGGGCGAACCGAAGTTCAGGCAGTCGGAGATGGCGAGCGGCTTGGCGCCGGAGGCCGCGACATTGCGGTACGCCTCCGCCAGCGCGAGCTGCGCACCCGCGTACGGGTCGAGCTTCGCGTACCGTCCGTTGCCGTCCGTCGCCATCGCCACGCCCAGATTCGACTCCTCGTCGATCCGGACCATGCCCGCGTCCTCGGGCTGCGCGAGCACGGTGTTGCCCTGGACGAAACGGTCGTACTGGTCGGTGATCCATGCCTTCGACGCCTGGTTCGGCGACGCGACCAGCTTCAGGACCTGCTCCCGCAGCTCGGCCGGCGTGGCCGGGCGCGGCAGCTTGTTGGCGTCGTCCGCCTGGAGCGCGTCCTGCCACTCGGGACGGGCGTACGGCCGGTGGTAGACCGGACCGTCATGCGCCACCGAGCGCGGCGGTACGTCCACGATCTGCTCGCCGTGCCAGAAGATCTCCAGCCGGTCGCCCTCGGTCACCTCACCGATGACGGTGGCGATGACGTCCCACTTCTCGCAGATCTCCATGAAGCGGCCGACCTTGTCGGGCTCGACCACCGCGCACATGCGTTCCTGCGACTCGCTCATGAGGATCTCCTCGGGCGAGAGAGTCGCGTCACGCAGCGGAACGGTGTCCAGCTCGACCCGCATCCCGCCGGAGCCCGCGGACGCCAGCTCGCTCGTCGCGCAGGAGAGACCGGCGCCGCCGAGGTCCTGGATCCCGGCCACGAGCTTCTCGCGGAAGATCTCCAGGGTGCACTCGATGAGGAGCTTCTCCTGGAACGGGTCGCCGACCTGGACGGCGGGCCGCTTGGCGGGACCGGTCGATTCGAAGGTCTCGGAGGCAAGGACGGAGACGCCGCCGATGCCGTCGCCACCGGTGCGGGCGCCGTACAGGATCACCTTGTTGCCCGGGCCCGACGCCTTCGCGAGATGGATGTCCTCGTGCTTCATCACACCGATACAGCCGGCGTTGACCAGCGGATTGCCCTGGTAGCAGGAGTCGAAGACGACCTCGCCGCCGATGTTCGGCAGACCGAGGCAGTTGCCGTACCCGCCGATGCCCGCGACCACACCGGGCAGCACCCGCTTGGTGTCGGGATGGTCGGCGGCGCCGAAGCGCAGCGGGTCCACGACCGCGACCGGCCGCGCGCCCATGGCGAGGATGTCGCGGACGATGCCGCCGACGCCGGTGGCCGCGCCCTGGTAGGGCTCGATGTACGACGGGTGGTTGTGCGACTCGACCTTGAAGGTGACCGCGTATCCCTGGCCGACGTCCACGACGCCCGCGTTCTCGCCGATGCCGACGAGCATCGCGTCATTGGCCGGGACCTTCTCGCCGAACTGCTTGAGATGCACCTTGCTGCTCTTGTACGAGCAGTGCTCGGACCACATGACGGAGTACATGGCCAGTTCGGCACCGGTGGGACGGCGCCCCAGGATCTCGCGGATCCGGGCGTACTCGTCCTCCTTCAGGCCGAGGTCCTTCCAGGGCTGCTCCGCCTCGGGCGTGCCGCCGGCGTGCTTGACGGTGTCCAGAGTCTTGATCGTCATCAGGCGCTTACCAGCTTCTTCAGGATCGAGGTGAAGAATCCCAGGCCGTCGGTGCGGCCCGTACCGATCAGCGGCTCCACGGCATGCTCGGGATGCGGCATCAGGCCGACGACATTGCCCGCCGCGTTGGTGATGCCGGCGATGTCACGGAGCGAACCGTTCGGGTTGCCGTCCAGATAGCGGAAGGCAACCCGGCCCTCGGCCTCCAGCGCGTCGAGGGTGCGCTCGTCGGCGACGTACCGGCCGTCGATGTTCTTGAGCGGTACGGAGATTTCCTGGCCCGCGGAATAGTCGGCGGTCCAGGCGGTCTCCGCGTTCTCCACGCGCAGTTTCTGGTCGCGGCAGATGAAGTGGAGATGGTTGTTGCGCAGCATCGCGCCGGGGAGCAGATGGGACTCGGTGAGGATCTGGAAGCCGTTGCAGATCCCGAGGACCGGCAGCCCGGCCTTCGCCTGCTCGATGATCGTTTCCATCACCGGCGAGAACCGGGAGATGGCTCCGGCCCGCAGATAGTCGCCGTAACTGAAGCCGCCGGCCAGGACGACCGCGTCGACCTGGTGGAGGTCCTTGTCGCGGTGCCAGAGGGAGACGGGCTCGGCGCCGGCGATCCGGACGGCGCGCAGGCTGTCCCGGTCGTCGAGGGTGCCGGGGAAGGTGACGACTCCGATACGGGAAGTCACGCCTCCTCCACCTTGACGACGAAGTCCTCGATGACGGTGTTGGCGAGGAAGGTCTCGGCCATCTCATGGATACGGGCGAGGACGGCGGCGTCGACCGGCTCCGCCACCTCCAGCTCGAAGCGCTTTCCCTGGCGGACGTCGGCGATGCCCTCGAAGCCCAGACGAGGCAGCGCGCGCTGCACAGCCTGTCCCTGCGGGTCGAGGATCTCCGGCTTGAGCATGACGTCGACTACGACGCGTGCCACTGGCACTCCCGGTGGTGTGGTGCGGTGGTGTGGTGCGACTGGTTCTGCTGCTGTTTCTGCTGCTGTGTTCCCCGGGGATTCCCCGGGTCCCGGGGAATCCCCCAGACCCCCTGAGCTTCCCTCACGAGCTTCCCTCAGCGTACCCGGCCCGAGAATCTACGCGAGTAGATACACTCTTGACAGATCGCCCGGCGATTTCGACCACCGGGCAACGCCCGGGAAAATCCAGGGAAAAACCACGGCCCGCCATTGCATGGGACACGCTGATGCAATTGGCTGGGCTTCACAATGCGGCGCCTGCCGCTGTACAAAGGAATACAGCGGAAAGCAACATTGAACCCGAAGTCCCCAGAAGTACCAGCTAGTCCCCAGTTAACAGCCGGAAGGCCGGTATCACCGCACGTCAGCCGTGTTTCCCAGACGGCCGGGACCGGGCGGGTACCGCAAGAAAGGACCGATATCCGTGGCGCAGCGCGTAGTGGTCACGCTCTCCGACGACATCGACGGCGGAGAAGCGTCGGAAACGGTCATGTTCGGCCTGGACGGGAAGTCGTACGAGATCGACCTCAATCCCGCCAATGCAAAGAAACTACGCAAGGCCCTGGCACCGTTCATGGCCGCAGGCCGAAAGCAGACAAACGCCAGCAAGCACGGCAAATCCCGGACGACCTACCGGCACACCGCCCTCGCGCCCGATCCGGCGGCCGTCCGCGCCTGGGCCCAGTCCCACAAGATGGAGGTGCCGGCGCGCGGCCGGATCCCCAAGCGGGTCTACGAGGCGTTCCGCGAAGCCAGTTGAGCCGACGGCGGTCCACCGGCGGCTCATGGGGCCGGTCGGGCGACGCGGCAGCGAACCGAGTTGCACAGCACCCCTACTGATCGGCTAGAGTTTGGACCACGCCGAGGGGCAAGGCCGGAAGGCCAAAACCTCGCCGAGCGTGCGGGTGTAGTTCAGTAGCAGAACGCCCCCTTTCCAAGGGGGAGGCGCAGTGTGCAATTCCTGTCACCCGCTCTGCATCGCTCTTCGATCCACTCGATGGATCAGGTAGGGTGATGGTCGCACCGATCGCCTGGTGCGGTGCGGACGTGGCTCAGTTGGTAGAGCATCACCTTGCCAAGGTGAGGGTCGCGAGTTCGAAT
>NZ_FMDK01000205.1 GCF_900091995.1 Streptomyces sp. MnatMP-M17 | reverse complement strand
CCAGCCACTGGCGGCCGTCCCAGGTGCTGACGGCGGGTATTCCGCTGGTGCAGTTGGACTGGCTGCCGTACGCCGGTCCGAGCGCGGCTCCCGCGTAGAAGGGCGTGGTGTCGTTCCAGCGGCTCAGCGGCGTCGACGACGGCGCCTTTCTGACGCGGACCTCGGTGCCGTCGGCAGCGGCGGCGCCCTGCCGCGCGACGGCCGGCGAGGCGAAGTAGCGCTCCGCGGCCTTCGGATCGTCCACGGCGAGCTCGATGGTGCCGCCGTCGACCGAACTGCCCGCCAGAGTCACCTCGAAGGGCAGATCCGAGCGGCTGGTGATCGCGTCGATCTCCTTCCTGAGCTGTTGCCGGGACTTCTCGCCCTTGACCACATTGATCAGTCCGGTGTCGACCTCGGGATTGGCCTTGTGCACCGCGGCCACGAAGTTCCGGCCCTGGCGCAGATCGGTCAGATAGACATTGACCGAGCGGTAGTCGGCGGCCATCTCGACCTGTGTGTAGATGTCCTTCCGGGGCCCTTGTCCCACCTGGGCCACCGCGTCGGCGGCCAGTCTCAGTGGTTCGAGCACCTCGGCCTGCCGCTCCGGCGTCATGGCCGCCACCGCCTCCACGGAGAGCGGCCCGGGCGTCTCCGCCTGTGCGGAGACCGCCAGGAGCGGCAGCAGGGCGAGCGCCCCCGCCACCGCGATGGCGCGGCGAATCGCTTTGTTCATCTGTCCCCCCTCATGGACCTCGTGCGCACGAGGTCGCAATCTGAGGGGACAGAAAGTACTGAGAGGCGCATCGGGCGACAAGGACTGTTTAAAGCCGAAGCCACGCCATGTGTCCGGAAGGCAGAACGGGCGTATGCCCGACTCGTGGTTGTCCAGGGTGCTCGCCGCCGTACGCCGGCCCGCAGCCCTCCCCGCTCCGGTGCCGTCCCCGCCGGAGGAGGCCGCCCTGGAGTACGCCTCCACGCTCCTCGCCGAAGCGCGCTCCGAGGTCGACCGGGCCGACAACAAGGCCCAGATCCTGCTGGCGGCGCCGCCACCGGCGGTTCGACGGTGGAGTACTTCGGCGACGCCGCCGAATACGGCACCGATGCCGAACTGGGCGCCGCGATAGGCCGGTCGGCCACCGCCCGACTGGAATTGACGATCAGTCAGCTACGTCAGGTCAGTCTGATCGTGGCCCTGAAATACCGGGCCGTGGCGGGCTCGATGTGGCTGCTCGTCGCGGCTCTCGGCTGCTGCGGCGGCGCGGTTCTGCTGGACCGGCTCGTCCGCTGAGAAGTTCGCCCGATGGCATCTTCTGATGTGGTGCTGCAGGCCGCCGGTGCCTACGGTCCACTCCTCGGAACTGAAACTGAGGAGCACGGACATGTACGGACCGGAGAACATGGCCGGAACCGCCGACACCACCGAACTGCTCACCCGTGGCGCACAGGGCGACAGCGCGGCCTTCACCGAACTGGCCGGCCGCCACCGGGCCCGGCTCCTGGGCCTGTGCCGGCTCATCACCTGTGACAACGTCCGTCCCGATCCCCGAGTGGCCCGAGGCGTGGTGACCGGAGGCGTGATGTCCGTGGTGTTTGTCGCCGGCCCGGCCGTCGTGCTCCTTGGACTCGCTCTCGCCCTCGTGGTGCCCGGCGCGGTCGGCAGGGTGCGCCTGCTTCAGCTCATGGATGAGATAGCCCGCTTCGAGCGTCCGTACCGCCGTGTTCAGCGCCGAGCCCGGCGCCTTGCGGGCACGCTCGGCTCCGGCGGCCGGCTGTTTGCCCGTACGCTCGAAGCCCTCGCCCCCGAAGCCCGCCGAGCCCGGTCCAGCCGCTCCTGCTCACGCATCTGCTCCAGATTCAGCCGGCTGCTGTAGCCCTCGATGTCCAGGGCGAGCACAACCCGGGTGATACCGGGAGACACCAGCGCCATCACCGCTCCTGTCCGACGGCCGGAGCTGCCGGACGTCGACGTACCGAAGTCCACGGCCAGCACATTCTCCGAACGCTCCGGCTCCCGCGCATCCACGTCGTTGATGAGCACGGCAATTGGATTCCGGCCGACGGCGTTTTGTTCCCGGCCCTCGCAAGATCTTCGCCACGGACCTCAGACGCGGTACGCCGTACGGAGCAGCGAGCCGCTCTCCGGACCCTGTCCGTGGGTGCGGGCCAGCAGGAGGGCGATGTCGTCATGCGACGGCTGCGGCATCACCGAGTCGGGGAGGGCGACGCCGGATTCGCGGCGAGGATTCCGTGTCATTGCGGCGATCACCTCCGAGCAGAGCTCCTCCAGCGGGACCTCGGGATGTGCGAGGGCGGCACCGAGCCGGCTCAGGCCCTCGTCCAGATCCGCGTCACGGGACTCGATGAGCCCGTCGGTGTAGAGGGCGATGGTGCTTCCCTCGGACAGTTCCATCGAGAAGGACTCGTACGAGGTGAGTCCCATGCCGATCGGTGTCCCGGCGGGCAGGTCCGGGAAGGTGACGCCGCCGTCCGGGTGGATCACCGCGGGCGGCGGATGTCCGGCCCGTGCCATGGTGCAGATCCGGGTGGCGGGATCGTAGACGGCGTACACACAGGTGCCGCCCATGGTCTGGGACCAGAGACCGAGGCCGTCGCCCTCCGCGCTGTCCTCCCCGCTGTCCTGCTCGGTCAGGCGGACGACGAGTCTGTCGAGTCTGGCGAGCAGTTCATGGGGCGGCAGATCCAGCTCGGCGAGAGTGCGTACGACCGTACGGAACTGTCCCATCCGCGCCGCGGCGTTGATGCCGTGGCCGACGACATCACCCACCACCAGCCCGATCCGGCCGCTGGGCAGGTGGATGGCGTCGAACCAGTCGCCTCCGACGCCCTCGTGTGTGTCCGCCGGCAGATAGCGCGATGCCACCTCGACCGCTTCGCCTCCCGCGAGATGCCGGGGAAGGAGATTGCGCTGGAGCGCGAGCGAAGCGGCCCGCTCACGGGTGAAGCGTCGGGCGTTGTCCAGACTCAGCGCCGCCCGCCCGGCGAGTTCCTCGAACAGGAGCAGGTCGTCCCGGGAGAACGCCATCCGGTTGTCGTTACGGACGAACACGGCCTCACCGAGGAGTGTCCCGCGCGCCTGGAGAGGGACGATGACCAGGGAGTGCATACCGGTCGCGCGAATGGTCCGCAGCCGGTCCGGATCCTGGTCGACCCAGGTGCCCGGAGAGATGTCGAGGACCGGCTCGTAGTAGGACTCCCGCGAGGACAGGGCGTGGGTGAACGGGGACGACGGAGGAACGAGGACCACGTCTCCGACATCCCACAGGGACTCCCGCATGTCCGGATGGATCGAGGCCGCTCCCGCGCGGCGGAACACCGGAACGCGCTGGTCGGGCGAGGTGAGCCGCTGGATGGGCTCGCCGCCGAGCGGAACCGATTCGGCCAGATCGACCGTGATGTAGTCGGCCAGCCGTGGCACCGCGAAATCGGCCAGTTCCTGGGCGGTCTTCATGACATCGAGGGCGGTGCCGATGCTCTTGCTGGCCTCACTGAGGACAAGGAGATGCTTACGGCCGTCGGATGTGCCGATGTCCGTGGCCGTCACGAACCAGTCGGTTCTGCCGCGGCCGGACAAAGGGAAGGCCTCGACGGTCGCCCGGACGCTCTTCCCGTCCTTCCCGCGGAGCTCCGTCGTCCCCGACCATGGCTCCCGCAGCCGTGCCCGCCCGGCCCACTCCGACAGGTCCCGGGCCGTGAGGCCCGGCATCAGCAGCAGCGCGGCGGAGCGCCCGACCACCTCTGCGGCGCTGTGTCCCAGCAGCTCCTCGGCCGCCGCCGTCCAGCCCGTGATGGTTCCCTGGGTGTCGATCACCGCCACCGCCGTGCCCACCGGAGTGGGCTCTGATATCCCGGCTGTGGAGTCGGCCATCACCTGCCTCCGATCGCGTCTCTCGCCGAGACCGGTCGAATTCCCGCCGACAACTCTCGGCCCGCGGGCAGCTGCACCGAAGGAGCCGTTCGGCCTGCGTGGTCACCCAGCCTAGCAAGATCAATGAGAGCCATTTCAGAGCCGAATCACTGGCTGCTGGGCCTGGCCGTCAGCGTTCTGCGCCTCACATCCCCGGCACGGCCGCGACGCGGCCGTGCCGGGGTGCCGGGCGGGCTGCGTCGGCCGGCCG
>NZ_FMDK01000231.1 GCF_900091995.1 Streptomyces sp. MnatMP-M17 | reverse complement strand
CGCGGGCCATGCTCCCGCGGTGCGGCTGCATCGGTACGCCGGCCGGCCGGCCGCCCTGGGTGCTGGGTGGGGCGCCCTGGGCGGGGTTACGGCGCTGCTGCGCGCCCACGCCGTTCTGGACGTCCATCACGGCGTGCGCCACGAGACCGCCCATCGGGTCGTGCCGGATCAGGTCCCGGAGCCGGGAGCGCGACGAGCGCCCTTCGTTACCGGGGTAGAGGTGCTTGCCGAGTCCGACCGCGTGGGCCAGTGCGGCGAGCGCCGCGGTCCGCGGGTCCGGCGGTACGCCGGTGCGGATCGCACTGTCCAGCCGGGCCCTGATTTCCCGGCTGATCGCTGTGTCCGTCGCCTGATAGCGCGTCGTCGGCAGCACTCCGCACATCTGGCCCGCCACGGCATGCACCATGCCGCACCGCTCCAGATGCGAGAGATAGGTCTGGCGCAGCCCCAGTCGGGGCCCGCCAATCCAGTGGACGGCCCGGACCGGGCTGCCGCGTCTGCGCAGCAGCTCCAGTGCGGAGTCCAGAGTCGGATCTCCGGTCGGCCGTGGCATCACCACGGCGATACGATCCCCGTCAGGGGCTATCCGTCCTGCCAGAGCCAGCTCCACTAGCTGTGCTCCGGCCAGGCCGAGGTCGAGCGACTGCGGCTGCGCTGTGGTACCCGTGGCCGGGTCCAGAGCGAGCAGCAGAAGCTCCTCCGGAATTGTTCTGCGGCTCCTGCCCATCCATGCCTCCCCGCGTGGATGAATGACAGGGTGACCCCTCTCACATTGGTCTGTCGAGAGTGCCTGGGTGCTTTGTGCGGGAACCGTTATGTATGTCGTTCTCGTCTAGCACCGGGGCCGAGGTCCCAGAGCAGGACACTGGCAGATGGTTCGGACAGTCCGGTACGTCGGATGAGACATGAAGGAGACACGGTGGCGGGCGAGTCCCCCGGCAAGTCGGAGCAGCGGAATTCCTCGGGGGAGACGGCTCCGGGCGAACGTGACCCGAGGCTCGCGGTCTTCCGAGAATCGTCGCCGGAGGCGAGGCCGTCGGTCGTCGCAACCGCAAATCGCACGGAGGAATCCGAGGACCGGGACGCCCGGCGGTCCGCGTCTCCCGACCGCACGCTGACTCTGACGCCAGGGACCGCGCCCCGGCCCGTGGCGCCGACCGGGGGCCCGACCGAGAAGCCCGGGAAGGCCGAGGACGGCAAGGCCGACAATCATGGCCAGGCCGACAAGGCCGACAAGGCCGACAAGGACGGTAAGGCCGACAAGGACGGCAAGGACGAGACCGAGGCGCCGGACAAGCCTGTCGGTACCGCCGACGGTGACGTCCAGGACAGCTCGGACTCCGCTGAGGGCTCCGGTGCCGCTGCCGGTGTCGCTGCCGACTCCGGCGCTGCTGCTCCGTCAGGGAGTGGCGAGGACGGGGACGGTGACACTCCGTCGGCCGACAAGGCCGAGCCGAAGAGCGAGGGCGCGCCCACGCGGTCCCGCCCGGCCTGGGCCAAGGGCGACGGCGAGGACCGGAAGAGCGACGGCGGGGACAAGAAGGCCGACGGCGGGGACAAGAAGGACGACGGGAAGGACGACGGCGGGAACGGGAAGAAGGGCGAAGAACCCGTCGACCAGCCGACCGCCGTCTTCAAGGCGCTCCCACGGGAGCAGGTCGATCAGCCCACCACCATGCTCAAGCTGCCTCGCGAGCTGAAGGCGAAGTCGTCCACGGAGCCGTCCGCCGAGATGTCTGCCAAGGCGACCGCCGGCCCGACCGCCGAGCGGAACGCCGAGCCGTCCGCCAAGGCCGGTTCGACCGCCGCGCCGGCCGTCCAGCCGTCCGACGAGCAGGCCAGTACGTTCGTACCGCTGCGCAGGACCGACGTACCGCTGCCTCCCGCCGAGGCCGAGCGGACCCGGCAGCAGCCCATGCCGCCGCTGCCGCCGCTCGATCTGCTCGCCGAGCTGACCAACACTCCGCCGCCGCCCGAGACTCCCGTCCGTACGGCCGTCCGGCGGGTCAAGATCTGGACGCCGCTCGTCCTGCTCCTGCTGATCGTCTTCGCGGTCGTACAAGCCCTGCGGCCCCTGCCCACGCCCCGGCTGACGCTCTCCGGCGACCCGACGTACACCTTCGAGGGCGGCAAGCTCGATCTGCCGTGGCCCGGCGAGGGCCAAGGCGGTGCCGAGGTCGAGGGCGTCGGCACGATCGGTATGTACGGCGAGCAGAAGCCCGCGCCGATCGCCAGCGTCGCCAAGGCCATGACCGCCTATGTGATCCTCAAGGACCACCCGATCAGCGGCGACGAGGTCGGCCCGAAGATCACGGTCGACAAGCAGGCGGGCGAGGAGTCCGACCGTCCGGACGAGTCGACGGCGCCGATAAAGGAAGGCCAGCAGTTCACCCAGAAGCAGATGCTCCAGCTTCTGATGATCCCGTCCGGCAACAACGCGGCGCGGCTGCTCGCCCGCTGGGACGCCACGTCCGAGGAGGCCTTCGTCGAGAAGATGAACGCCGCCGCCAAGGACCTCGGCATGACGCACACCACGTACACGGACCCGAGCGGCCTGGAGGCCAGCACCGTGTCCACCGCCGCCGACCAGCTCAAGCTGGGCAAGGCGGTCATGCAGAACGATGTGTTCCGCGAGATCGTGAACACGCCACAGATAAAGATCCCGGGCGTCGAGCCGATGATCTACAACAACAACCGGATCCTGCTGGAGCCCGGCGTGAGCGGAATCAAGACCGGTTCCTCGACACCGGCCGGCGGCAATCTGCTCTGGACCGCGGACACGATCATCGACGGCCAGAGCCGGCGGATCGTCGGTGCGGTGATGGGCGCCCAGCAGGGTGCCACGCTGGACGACAAGCTCCAGCTCTCGATCGACAACAGCCTCAAGGTGATCAAGGCCGCCCAGGAGGGCGTCACCTCCGCCGCCGTCGTCAAGAAGGGCGAGGTCGTCGGGTATGTCGACGACGGGCTCGGCGGCCGTACGCCGGTCGTCGCGACGAAGGACCTGAGGGCGGTCGGCTGGGCCGGTCTCGAAGTGAAGCTCAAGCTGGGCGTGGGCGCCGACGGGCAGGTTCCGCACTCGGCGGAGGCCGGCACGGTGGTCGGCGAGCTGACCATCGGCTCGGGCACCGGCAAGGTCTCCACGCCGGTCGCGCTCCAGAAGGACCTGGCCGAGCCCGGCTTCGGCGCGAAGCTGACGCGTATCGGCTGAGCCTGAGCCGCGGCTGGGTTCTGTCCGACCGGGCAGGGCCCAGGCCCGTACCACCCGAGGAGGGTGTCCGCACCGGCGTGAGGTGTTCCTTACGGCGCCGGTGGGGGCACCCTCCTCGGCCGTTGTCACGTGCTAGCGTCCCGAAACGGACATCTGGCCGAACGGCATATGTCGGCCGGGCAACTGCGGGACGTGGGGACGGCGTCCTCGCAGACGACGAACACGCCGAACAGGGCGGCATGCCGGAGGGCGGTCGGGGCCGGTACACCGGGCGGGTGGGCAGACGGACGGTGAGACGGACGGACGGTGAGACGGAAAGACGTGGAGAGCCGCAGTGACGACCACTGAGCCGACGCACGCCGACGGCGACACCACTCCCGGGGAGCCTCCGGGAGACCAGGCCCCGGAAGAGGAAGGGCCGCGAATAGGGCTGCCCGCGCCGGAGGACGGCGCGGACCCGACGCCGGCTCCGGCTCCGGCTGCTGAGCACGGTACGGAGCCGGAGCCTCGGCCGAGGTCTGGCGCGGAGTCCCGTCCGGCGCCGGGACCTGAGCCCGGAACGGAGCCCCAGCCGCCCCACCCGGCGCCCAGTGCCGGGCTGCGGGCGCGGGTGGGGCGTCATCCGGTCCTCTGCACCACCCTGGTCGCCGCGGCCGTCCACGTGCTGTGGTTCGTCTTCTTCGCGAACAGCGGCGGCGACATCGCCGCCCAGGACGCCTGGGCCGAGTTCGTCGGCCGCTATCCCGACTCCGCGTACAACCTCGCCTGGTACGGCGGCATGCATCCCGTCTCGTACAGCGTGGTTTCGCCGTATCTGATGTCCGTCCTCGGTGTCCGTACGACGATGATGGTCGCCGGGACCGTGTCCGCCGCGCTGACCGCGCTGATCCTGGTCCGCGTCCGTGCCGTGCGCAATCCGGTGGCGTGCTCGGTCGCCGGGATCTTCGCGTTCCTCTGCAACGCCCTGTCGGGGCGGGTGACCTTCGGCCTCGGCGTGATGTTCGCGCTCGGCGCGGTCGCGGCGGTGTTCTGCTGGCCGCACCGCTGGCGTACGAAACGCTGGGCCAAGGCGGTCGCCGCCGCGCCGCTGGCCGGTCTCGCGACGGCGGCCAGCCCGGTGGCAGGACTGTTCCTCGGAGTCGTCGCGGCGGCGCTCTTCCTGAACAAGCGGCGCCCTGGAGCGTACGCGCTCGGCCTCGCGCCGGCGGCCGTCGTGGCACTCTCCGCGTGGCTCTTCCCGTTCTCCGGGACGCAGCCGATGTCCGTGGGAACGGCGTCGCTGCCCTTCCTGTTCGCGGTGTTCGTGTTCGTGCTCGTACCGAAGGAGTGGCGTACGGTACGGGCCGCCGCGGCCGTCTACGGCATCGGAGTGCTGCTGACGTATGTGATCGACTCGCAGATCGGGTCGAACGTGTCGCGGCTCGCCATGATCATCGGCGGTGTGGTGCTGTTCGCGGCCCTGCCGTACACCGTGCCGCGCAGCCGCCGCAGATACGCCCTGCTGATCGCCTTCGTCGGACTGAACGTCTGGATCGGCTTCAAGGGCGTGGACGACATGGTGCGTACGGCGCCGACGGCGTCCTGGGCGCGTGAGCTGGCACCGCTGGTCCACCAGTTGCAGCAGGCGGGAGCGGAGAAGGGCCGGGTGGAAGTGGTCCCGGCGCGAAGCCACCGCGAGGCCTCGGCGCTCTCGCCGTACGTCAATCTCGCCCGCGGCTGGAACCGGCAGGCGGACATGGAGCGCAATCCGCTCTTCTACGACGACACCCTGACCGCCGACAGCTACCGCGGCTGGCTCGACCGCTGGGCCGTGCACTACGTCGTACTCCCCAAGGGCAAGCCCGACTCGGGCGCCGGGCTGGAGGCGGCACTCGTAGAGCGCGGCCAGCCCTATCTGGAGCACATCTGGGGCGACGCCAACTGGCAGCTCTTCGCCGTCAAGGACCCCAAGCCGATGGCCGACCCGCCGGCGACGGTGGACCGCGCGGGCGCGGGCGAGCTGACGATCCACGTGAAGTCCGCGGGCCGGGTGCTGATCCGGATCCCGTACTCGCCGTGGCTGGGGCTGGTGGACGAGAACGGCAAGAGCGTCGTGCCTCCGCAGGAGACGGAGGCGTCGAAGGCGGACGAGGACGGCCCGAAGGTCTTCACCAACCCCAACGGCTGTCTGATGAAGGCGGAGGAGACGGTGGAGGGCGACGAATGGACCGAACTCCTGGCCCCGCGCCCGGGCGTCTACCGCCTGGCGGCGCCGTACCAACTGCCACGGGGGACGGCGTGTCCGGAGGAACTGCGGTAGGACATCCTCCAGTACGCCGCGACGGCGTCCCCGGGCCGAGGTCAGCTCAAGGTCAACGAATCGTCGGCTTCTGCTGCCGGGCGCCCTCGCGATCCTCCATAGTGAGGCGGCATGAGGTGCGAACGGTGCGGGAGTGGCCGGGGAGGCCCGCTGCCGGGCATGGCCTGTCCGGTGTGCGGTGCCACCGGTCGGACCGCCACCGGTCGTGCCGCCACTCGTACCGCCGCGGGCGGCACCCGTATCGGTATCCGTCCTGGGGCGCCGAGGCATGCGGCGTCCACGGCGTTTTCGGCGTCGGCGGCGGCCTCGGCCGATGTCTCCCACGTCTCCCAGCCGCGGAGGCGCGTGCGCGTGCTGGCCACGGCGGCGGTGCTCGCCCTCGGCTGTGTGGGCGCCACGGTCGTGGCGGTGGCCGGTTCCGGGGGCGGGAGCGGCGGGAGCGCGGTGGAGGACACCGAGGTCGCCGGCGTACCGACCGGATTCGGACCACCGCAACTGCCGGGCCTGGGCGGCACGGGCGAGCCGAGCGGGAGTGAGGGTGAGGGCGAGGGCGAGGGGCCTTCTCCGGACGACGACGCGACCGCTCCGTCCGACACGACCACCGGGTCCGGACCGGACGGCGGCTACACCGCCTGGGCAGGTCCCGGCTGCGCGTCCGGCGAGTACCGCGAGCACGGCCGCTTCGAGAACGGTGACGCCGCCTGGTACACCGTGACCTCCGGCGGCCACCAGGGCGACACCTGCGACGGCCGGTTCTCCGCCGTACCGATGTCCGGCAGCCCGGACCACGACCGCGGCTCGACCGCGGTCTGGTCCTGGAAGCTCGGCAAGGGCTACGCGACGTGCGCCCTCGCCGTCTACGTACCGGACAGCGGCCGGGACCGCGACACCGCCGGCCGTCCCACCGTCTACCGTGTGCTGACCGATCCGGCGGACACCACGTCCGTGTACGCGGCCTTCGGCGTACGCCAGACCGCGCACCGCGGCAGCCTGGTGAGCGTGGGCAGCTACCGGGTCGAGGGCGAGTCGTTCTCGGTACAGCTCCTCGACCGGGGACGGGACTGGGGAGGCGCGGAACGGTACGGCGCACACCACGCGGCGGCCCAGATGAAGGTCGACTGCGCCTGACGCCGGGTCCTGCCGCAGGAGCGCGCCGGGACCCGGCGCTTCTCATTGAGTCCGAGGTCTGAGGCCTGAGGTCACTGACAGGGGTGGGGCGGGGATGGCGCGTTGCCGACGTACGCCACCGAGCCACCGGGGCCGCTGAGCCGCTGAGTGCCGACTCGCCGGGTGCCGAGTCGCCGACTCGCCGACTCGCCGAGTCAGCGAGTCAGCGACCGAGGGCCTTGGCGAGCTGGT
Organism: Streptomyces sp. MnatMP-M17; assembly: GCF_900091995.1. Lineage (GTDB taxonomy): Bacteria > Actinomycetota > Actinomycetes > Streptomycetales > Streptomycetaceae > Streptomyces. The sequence goes on along the minus strand of NZ_FMDK01000231.1, from coordinate 7,199 downwards.
CCTTGCTCATCGATGAACGGCCTTCGACACCGCGCTTCCTCGCCTCGGCGTACAACTGGTCTTTCGTCGGTCCCTGCGCACCGCTGTGGGACCGCTGCCCACCGCGCTGCGAGGCGGACTTCGGGTCACGGAGGGAGGTACGGCTCGCCGTCTTCGCCTCGCCGGAGCGCGCCCGCTCCTTGTTCACCGTGCGCGACGCCATCTCCTTCGCCCGGCCTGCGGGCATTCCCTGCTGTTCCGCGGTCTCCTTGATGTGCTCGTACTGACGTTCCCGCTTGGGACTCGAACCTCGCGGCATGGCACTTCTCCTTGAACCAGGCTCCGCCCCTCGTGGGCCGAGCGCGCTCGGCATCGGCGCGTACCCGCTGAACCACGGTCCTCACATCCGGACCGCCGCGACACGCCCGCCGTTCCCACTGCACGCCCGGAACCGGCCCGGCGCGACACGAACTGAGCCGTACGGGCGACAGGGCCGGTTCAGCCACCTCAGCCGGTTCGGCCGGCGCTCCGGTCTTTGACTTCGACGGTCAGATCTCGCCACGACATCGCCAACCGCACCAACTCGCTGGCCGTCAAGCCGCCCGTCGTCAAGCCGGTCACCGCACGCAGAGGCTCGTCCGGGCAGAAGTGAACAACCGTCCCGGTCGTGCCGTCACCGGCGACGGGTTCCAGACCGGTCACGGGAACGCCGTGTTCGTAGCGCTGAGTCCAGGCTCCGTCCTGGCGGCGGTTGGTGTGGACGAGCCATTCACTCAGTGCCGCGACGACGGACATGCCCCGGCGCGGATGACCGTCAGGAAGCGGTTGCGCCTCGGGGAAGTCGAAGAACCGAAGGTCTTTCGACGCCATGATCGGCTTCTTCACGGCCTGGCCGTGTTCGTCCAAGCGTGTGTCCGTACCTCGCCCGTCATCCGCGACGGACACAGAACCGTCGGGGAGCAGAGTGACGACACAGCGTCCTCCGTCGTTGCACTCCGCCTCGTCGGCCGCGTACGCGACGACCTCAAGGATCAGATGCCCAGCACCACCAGGCGCGAACGCGGCGGGATTCCGCCGGATGCGCGCGAGGTGATCCAGATCCACGGCGCCGGCCCAATCGTGCGTCGTGTTACGCCAGGAGGCCCTTGATGTGTCCATCTGAGAAGTATCCAACCGGCCGCGCCACGGCGCGTGTCGGTTGTCCGTGGTGATCACGGAATCGGACGGCCTTCATGCATCAGCCATTCCGGTGCTCAGCAGGTGTTTCACAATCAGTTCCAGGTTTCCCCAAGGTCTCCCGGGAAGAGTGGTTCTCGCATCCGGCGAAGGCCGGCAGCAACCCGCACCAGCAATCAGCAAGCACCAATCAGCAAGCACCAAGCACCAAGCAGTACCGGAGGAGAGACCTATGTACATCCGTCGTGCCCTTACCGCCACCGCCGTCGGTAGCGCCCTGGCGCTGGCCGGCATGGCCGCACCGAGCTCATCGGTTGCCGCCGCCAAATACCCGGGCCAGGCCAAGTGCCCCCCGGGCGACTACCAGCTCTGCATCGACGGAGGCCCGGGCGGATTCACCATCAGCGGCAAGAAGTTCTCCGGCCATGACAACGCCATCCTGCTCAGGAATGTCAAGAACGTCACGGTCTCCGGGAACCAGTTCACCAACCTCAGCGGCTCCACCGGCTACGCCGGGGTCCATGTCAAGAACTCCTCCGGCATCGTGATCAAGAAGAACACCTTCTCCAACTTGCGCAACGGCGGCAACATGCACGGGATCTACCTGGTCAAGACCTCGGGCAGCAGCATCACCGGCAACAAGTTCTCGTCGATCACCGGCGATCCGGTGCGGATCAGGGACGGCAGCAAGAACAACACCGTCAGCGGGAACACCTTCACCGGCTCCGGCCAGTACGGCCTGTTCAGCGAGTGGGGCCGGCTGGAGAAGGGCGAGACCTGCGGCAGCGGCAACGTCTTCAAGAGCAACAAGTACAAGAGCGGCGGCTACGGCGGCAAGAAGATCTCGCTGATCAAGTGGGGCGGCAAGGGCGGGGGCAGCACCGGCCTGAAGCTCACCTGGGGCAACTGCAAGAAGGCGAGCATCACCAACAAGGGAGGCAACACCAAGCTCTGAGCGTGTGGTTCGACGCCGGGCAGCGGCCGGGTGGCGGCCGGATGGCAGCAGGGTGGCGCGGCAGCCCATGGCCGCCGCGCCAAAGATGCGTTGCTTCCTCAGACCGTTCCCGGGGCGTCAGGCTGTACTGCAAGTGACGGTTGGCCAGGTCCGATTGCCGTTGTGCTGAATGGTGACGCCCCAGTTGTTGCCGCTGCCGTTGGGTTTGGCGGTGAGCGTCTGGGCGTTGGGATAGGTGGCGTTGATGTTCCAGACGGAGAGGATCTTCGCCGGGGACGGTACGTTCATCGTCACGGTCCACTGATTGGATCCGGAGACCGAGACGCTGAGGTTGTACCGGTCGTTCCATTGCTGTCCGGCGGACAGAGTCACGGTGCATCCGCTGCCACCGCCATCACCACCACCGGCGCCGTCGGGAGCCACGGCGCGGCCGGTCTGCGGAGAGATCATTCCGGCGCACAGACCGCGGGCCGCCAATCCCTGGGCGATACGCGGGATCGCCGCGACCGTGTTGGCGGGCCAGTCGTGCATGAGGATGATCTGGCCGTTGGTGAGCCGGCCGGCGGCCTGGACGATCGCGTCGGTGCTGGCGTTGTTCCAGTCCTGCGAGTCGACGTCCCAGATGATCTCGGTGAGGCCGTACTTGGCCGCGACCGACTTCACCGTCGCGTTGGTCTCACCGTACGGCGGCCGGAACAGCTTCGGCGTGCCGCCGCCCGCGCCCGCTATGGCCTGCTGGGTGCGGGAGATCTCCGAGTCGATCTGCGCCTGGCTCTGCTGGGTCAGATGGGGGTGGGTGTAGCTGTGGTTGGCGACCCACATGCCGGCGTCGACCTGGGCCCGGACCTGGGACGGATTGGCCGCCGCGTACTGGCCCTGGTTGAACATCGTGGCCCGCAGCCCGTTCTGCCTGAGCGCGTTGAGCAGGCTCGACGTAGTGCCGGACGGGCCGTCGTCGAAGGTGAGCCCGACGTACCCGTTGCAGGCGGCGGCCTGCGCGGGGGCGGCTTGCGCGGGCGCGGCGGTGTTGACGGTGAGGGCGCTTGCCGCGGCCAACGCTACGACGGCCAGCCTCGTGACCAGGTTGCGTAAGGAGAGATGTGCTCTGGCTTTCATGAGGAGTGGTCCTCCAGCCTGGGGTGGGGGATTCGGGGGCCGGTCAGGATGCGCTGCACGAGACGGTTGGCCAGGTCTGGTTGCCGTTGTGCTGGATGGTGGCGCCCCAGTTGTTGCCGCTGCCGTTGGGTTTGGCGGTGAGTGTCTGGGCGTTGGGGTAGGTGGCGTTGATGTTCCAGGTGGAGAGGACCTTCGCCGGGGACGGTACGTTCATCGTCACGGTCCAGTTGCTGGAGCCGGTGACGGAGACGTTGAGGTTGTACCGGTCGTTCCACTGCTGTCCGGCGGACAGGGTCGCGGTGCATCCGCCGCCGCCACCGCCCCCACCGCCGCCGCCACCTGAACCGGCGTCGCCCACGGTGATGTTGGAGTTCCCGCTGCTCTGGTAGCCCTCGGTGGCGAGGATCATGTAGTTGAAGGTGCCCAGGCTCATACCGGCGCGGGCCCAGGCGTCGAAGTGGTTGCCGGTGGTGATGGTTCCGCCGGTCCTCTTCGACTGCCTGACGCTCCAGTACTGGTTGAAGGTGCGGATGCCCTCGATGGACGGGGCGTTGTAGCGCGTCGTCTGGTAGATGTCGTACGTACCGCCGTCGCTGGTGACGGTGCCCTTGTACGTTCCCGTGGGCCGGTACGTGCCCCAGTTGTCGACGACGTAGTACTCCACCAACGGGTTTGTCGACCATCCGTAGAGCGCCAGATACGCGTTGCCGGACGGGTTGAAGGTGCCCGAGTAGGTCACGGTCCGGCGTCCGCCGGTGCTCCAGCCCTTGCCGGCGACGAAGTTCCCGGTGTTGCTCCATGAGGTGCCGTAGTTGCCACCGGAGCCCAGGTTCATGGAGACCGACCCGGGTGAGTCGGTCCAGAACGAGTAGTAGTAACCGTTATTGGTGCCGGTCTGGTTCGTGGTGACGACCGTGTCGGCGCTGGCGGTGCCGGGCATGGCCAGCGCGGCCACGGCGACCAGCAACAGGGTGCAGACACTGCTGATGAGCAGCCTGAAGCGACCGGCCAACTCGAACCGTCCACGCCTGCGGCGCGTCGTGCGTGCGGGTGCGTCGTTCATGTGCGTGCTTCCTCCTCGTCCTCGTAAGGCCGATGGGGGCCAGGCAGCGTGACACGCGCTTGCGCAAGGTTGTCGGGGCCCGGAGCCAGGTCACGGTGCGGCCCACATCGACAGTGGTTGAGCTCTGCCGACGGCGACAGTGTTGGTCTGTCCATGTCGACTGTCAATAGTTTCGGCACCGAATGCGAAATATTCGTGGAGCCTGACACGATATCGGCGAGCATTCATGCTGCTCAAAGGCGCTATGTGACCGGTTAGGTGGAGGTGAAGGTAGAGGTGTCACGCATCTCAAGATCGTAATTCGGATAGCTGCTTCGAAATGTTTCGAAGATTTCTCGGATCACGCCGAAGGGGAACGGCAGGGAGGGGAAGCGCGGCCACCTTCAGGTTTTGTGTTGGCCCGGCACGCTAGGTCACGTCGATGCCGTACTCCTGGACCAGTTCCTCCAGGCCGCCTTGGTATCCCTTGCCGCCGATGACGAAGTCCCAGTCGCCACTGGAGCGGCGGCGGAAGGACCCGAGCACCAGGGCGGTTTCGTTGGGACGGCCGTCGGAGACTTCCAGCCGGTCCAGTTGGGTTCCCGTGGAGTCCAGCAGCCGGATACCGGCCATGGTGAACCCGGACAGATCAGCCGTGGGATTGGCCGCAGGATCGACTGCGGCAACGATGACGAGACGGTCGGCTCGCTCCGGCAGCGCGTCGAAGGACACTCGGACGGCGGCTCTGTCCGGTGCGGCAGGGGTGAGCGTGCGGACCGCGCCATCGGGCGTTTGTGGGTTGTTGAAGAAGACGAAGTGGTTGTCGTCCAGGACCCGGTTGCCCTGGCAGACGAGCGCGCATACGTCCAAGGCGACACCGCCCGACCAGTACATGCCCAACACGTTGTGGCTGTCCGCTCCGGTCCGGCCGTCCGCTCCGGTCTCGGTGTCCGGTGCTGTCCGCTGGGCCGGTACCGCGCGTTGGCCGCTGCCCAGTCGTCCGCGCAGCCCGTGGCGGTGCAGCAGGTCGACCAGTTCGGAGCCCGACACCAGTTCCAGGGGCTTGCCGTTGGCGAAGGTATGCGAGCCGGGGCCGAATCCGGATGTCGTGACCAGGACGCCCTTGTTGGCGCCGGCGTCCTGGACGGTGCCGTACAAGTCGCGGACGGCTGTCGGGGGCACGGTGTTGCGGTAGCGCTTGACCTGTACGACGATCTTGCCGCCGCGGATCGGGGCCGGGTCCAGCGCATCGACGTCCACACCGCCGTCATTGGAGCGCTGGGTCGTCACGGCCCGCATGCCCATGGCCCGGAACAGATCCGCGACCAGGGACTCGAAGGCGATGGGATCCATCTCGTAGAGATCCGGTTCCTCGTCTCCGCCGTGGGTGACGACGCCGTTGCCGATGTCTTCGGGAACCCGGCCGGGCCGCACCGTAGCGCCCTGGTCGGGGCGGGACGACAGCTGGCCCCGGAGGCCGTCCACCAGGCAATCGACAGCGTTCACCTGCTCCAGATGCAGCCCGGCGAAGATCGCACGCGACGCCATGACCGTGGCCAGGAACATGTGCGCCCGTCTGCCGGTCGCCGGGTCGTGGTCGTCCATGAAGCCGTTCAACGCGACGGAATCCAGCGCGCCGAACTCGTCCGCCGCGAAGAGATCATGCAGAACCAGCAGGAGACACTGCGCGAGCACATCCCGGTACAGCGCGCGGCGCTGCGCCACCGGCCGAGCCGTCTCCTTCTCCTGATCGGCGCTGGGCATATAGCGTACCGACTTCATCTCCGGGACGACGTCGTACTTGGGCAGCTCCCAGTTCAGTACCAACTGGCGTGCACCGGAGTCGTACGCGGCGGACACCTGACGCGGGAGATCCTCCGGCCATGCCGTCGAGGCGTAGAGAGCGGCGGAGAAGTACTCCACCGTGGCCTCGGAATCACCGTTGCGAAGCCCCGCCGTCATCTCGGCGATGCCGGCGTTGTGCCGACGGATCTCTCCCAGCTGGGCATCGGCCCATTGCCGGTACTGAAGCTGGGAGGCGGCCAACTGCTGCTGACGCTGTGCTTCCGCGGCCTGCGCTGCCTGCCAGTCACGCTCGAACCGGGCCCGCGCCTCCGCCTGCGCCTGAGCTCGCCGGGCAGCCGTCCAACCGCCCTGCGGCTGGTACTGGTTCGGATCAGGCATCCGGATGGGATGGGCGAGCCGGCCTGGGGAGAAGGCCTCGATCTGTTCGGGCCGGGCCAGTGCGCCGGCCCTGAAAGCCGGAGCCCGGCATCCTGCCGCCAGCAAACCCCGCAACGACTCGACCCGCGCGTCGAGCCCCTCCGTCCTCCGCCTGGCATCCGCCTCGCGCTGCTGCCGGTACGCCACCCGCTGCTCACGTTGGCTGGGCGCCAGGTCCCGCTGGTAGGCACGCTGTTGCCGTTCCTGATCCCGCTGATACCTCGCTTGCGCCTCCAACTGGCGTTGGTGCTGGCGTTGCGCCTCAGCCCAGATACCGACCAACCCATTGGAGCGACGACTCATGCGCATAGTCCGTGCGGTCGTTCGCGCTCGCCAGGATGTGGACACGGTCACTGCGACCGAACCTGCCGGTGTCCGCAGTGATGCGGGCGCGTTGGGAACAGTTCTCGCCCTGGCGCGAAGCGCTGGTCCTGGTTGAGCCGTGTGTCCGTCTGCATTCGGAGATCCTGCCGGCTCGGCGAGGGTCGTGTCCCCTGGGCTTCTCACCGCACGGGCGGGGCGGTGGAGTGGGAGTCGTATCGTGGGCGGGAGGGATCATCTGGGCGTTCGGGGGTTGAGTGCGGGTCGAAGACCATGCCGCTTGGGAGCGGGGCTTTCCGGTGAAGTACCTGCTAGTTGTATTGACCCGCAGCGTTGTTGACGCGGGTGATGGGGGGCTGGCCTGCGAGTGCGGTGTGGCCGCGGTGG
>NZ_FMDK01000770.1 GCF_900091995.1 Streptomyces sp. MnatMP-M17 | reverse complement strand
TACGCGATGGCCGTGGTGCCCGAGTCCAGCAGGGCGTCGGTGCAGGCGCGGGAGGCGGCGAGATGGAGATAGGTGAAGAGCGTCTGGCCCTTGCGGAGCCGGTGGTACTCCTCCGCGACCGGCTCCTTGACCTTCAGCAGGAGGTCGGCGGCGGCCCAGACCTCGTCCGCGCCGGCCAGGATCCGGGCGCCGGCCGCGCCGAACTCCTCGTCCGTGATCGAGGAGCCGACGCCGGCGTTCCGCTCGATGACGACCTCATGGCCCTGGCTCACCAGCTCATGCACACCGGCGGGCGTGATCGCCACCCGGAACTCGTTGTTCTTGACCTCTCGGGGGATACCGACCAGCACGGCAGATCACGGTCCTTGGCTCAGGGGATTGCGAGGGCAATGCCAGGGGGACCCGGGCGCGGGAGAGCACACCGGGATACACCGCGTTGTGGTGCGGCGGATCCAGTCTAATGAAGGATTTCCCACTGTCTAGCCTTGCAAAGCATTATTTCCCGGCCGTAGCGCTGCGGATTTCGTAGGCGTTTCCTTCGGTTTCCAGCAGCCGGTCGGCCGTGGCGCGATGCAGCCTGGCCGCGGTCGGATCGCCGAGCCGGTCCAGCGTGTCCGCCACCCGGAGCTGGAGCGCGGCCTGGAGCCGTACGTCTCCGGCCAGCCGGGCCCATTCCACGGCCTCCTGACAGGTCTCCAGCGATTCCTGCGGCCGGCCCGCGTACTCCTGGACCCGGGCCGCCTCGCTCAACGCCCTTGCCTGGGCCGGGAGATCGCGCAGCCTTCGGTGGACGGCCACGGCGGCCCGCCAGCTCCGCAGCGCCTCGCCGTAGTGGCCCGCATACGTGTGGACGGTGCCGAGCCGGCCGTACAGCCTGGCCTCGTCGGCGCGTTCGCCGCGGCTGAGCCGCTGGGCCAGCGCCCTTCCGTACCAGTCGGCGGCCCGCTGCCAGTCCTGGAGATCCTGGTACGCGCCGCCTACGGATTCCATCGCGCGGCCGGTCGCGTAGAGATCGTTCGCGGCCCGCCCGGCGTCCAGCGCGGCGCGGTAGCGGGCGAGCGCGTCCTGCGTACGGCCGGTCTGGGCGTCCAGATCGCCGATGTTCAGCAGCGCGGCGGCCTGCTCGCGGTGCAGTTCGCGCCGCTCCGCGATGTCGAGGACGAGCTGATGGAGCCCGTACAGCTCGGGTGCGGCGGCCTCGGTGCCGCGGTGCGCGGCCAGCGCGCGGACCAGCGCGGCGATCAGCCGGCGGGCCAGGGTGTCCAGCTCTCCGTCGGCGACGGCGAGCCGGGCGGAGGCCAGCAGGGCGGGCTGCCGTGAGTCGAGCCACTCGGCCGCGGCGGCGGGGGGCGGGTAGCGCAGCG
>NZ_FMDK01000592.1 GCF_900091995.1 Streptomyces sp. MnatMP-M17 | reverse complement strand
CCCCCCCCCCCCCCCCGCCGTGACTCCGAGCGGCTCGGGCACATCGACGATCCGACGGGCGGCCACATGGCGCTCGAAGGTGCGCCGTGCCTCCTCCTCCAGATCCGCCCACGCGGCATCGGAGATGGGCGCCAGTTCACGGTGCAGGTTCTTCATCGGGGATGCTCCTCTTCAGGTCGCCGATCCCGAGCGAGCCGTCGGTCCTCGGTGCGCTTGCCGCTTCTGCCGCTCCTGCCTCCTCGGCCATTGACCCGGCCTCGCGTCCGGCCCCGCGTCCGGCCTCGGTCTCCGCTCCGGGCGGCTCCGGCGGATCGTCCAGGAAGTCGGCGCTGGGCGCGAAGAACAGCGAGCCGGTCACGGCGGTGGAGAAGTCCAGGATCCGGTCGTGCGTGGCCGGCGGACTGCCGAGGAACATGTTCTCCAGCATCGTCTCGGTGACGTCGGGAGTACGGGCGTAACCGATGAAGTACGTGCCGAACTCACCGCGGCCCACGCTGCCGAAGGGCATGTTGTCGCGGAGGATCTTCCGCTCGGTGCCGTCGGGATCGGTGACCGTGTTCAGCGCGACATGCGAGTCGGCCGGTTTGATGTCGTCGTCCATCTCGATGTCGGAGAGCTTCGTACGGCCGATCACCCGCTCCTGCTCCTCGACGGGCAGGGCGTTCCAGGCGTCCAGATCGTGTACGTACTTCTGCACGATCACATAGCTTCCGCCGGTGAACTCGGCGTCCTCGTCGCCGATCAGCACCGCCGCCCGCGCCACGGGCCCGACCGGATTCTCGGTGCCGTCGACAAAGCCCAGCAGGTCGCGTACGTCGAAGTACTCGAAACCATGGACCTCGTCGCGGACGGTGACGGCGCCGCGCAGCCGCTCCATGATCTGGGCGGCCAGACTGAAACAGAGGTCGAGCCGCGCGGCCCGGACATGGAAGAGCAGATCACCGGGTGTGGACACCGCGCGGTGGCCCGCCGGTCCGACGAGTTCACGGAAGGGATGCAGCCCGGCCGGGCGCGGTCCCCCGAACAGCCGGTCCCAGACCTGGGAGCCGATACCGGCGACACAGCTCAACTGCCCTTCGGGCGCCCGGAAACCGACCGCGCGCTGGAGTCCCGCCAGATCCGGCAGCAGCTCTCTGACGACCGGTTCGCCGCCCGGGTCCACCGTCACCACCAGGAAGATCGCCGCACCCGTCAGCGGGCTCAGCACCGGCTGCGGGATCACCTCCGGGACGGGACCGGCCATGGGCGCCTGCCTCCTCGCACATCATGGGCCGCCGCGCCGACCGGGCCCAGGCCTGACCTGCACCATTGTCCTGGGCGGGGAGCAGCGCCGCATTTCGTGGCGGTCGGGCCCGCGCGGGCCGGGCCCGCGCTCTCAGGGCGCCACGTCCACCGCTACATCCACCGTCACGTTCACCGCCGTGATCACCACCGCCACCGAAGGGCCGCCCGGCACGCTCGCGGCGACTCTCTTCCGTACCGCCCGCGCCACCTCCAGCGGGCGGTGTCCCGCCGCCGTCGCCAGCTCGATCCGGACATGCCCGGGAGTGCCGGCCACCGCGGTGCCCAGCGTCCGGGTCAGACAGGCGACACCGGGCACCGAGGCCGCCGTCAGCGCGGCTTCGCCCTTCGGCGTGGCGGTCCGTAGCTCCACCGGCTCCGTCGGTTCCGTATGCCGTGGTGCCGTCTCGCCCGCCGGCTCCGCCGCCCGCTCCAGCAGGGCCGTCACCCGCAGATCGATCTCCGCGATCCGCAGCCCCAGCCGCCTTGTCGCGCAGGCGAACAGCACCGCGCGCAGCCGGTCGGCCACGGCGGGCAGAGGCTCGTCCGTCATGTCCGTGAACTCCTCGCCGAACTCCGCCTCGATACGGAGCCGTCCGGGCGGCAGCGCGCTGGGCGGCGGCGGTACGGGAGACTCCTCCGCCGCGTCCGGGTCCGCCGGCGAGAGCCGCACCGCGCCCAGCACGGTGCCTGGCACCTCCGCCGCCGCCCGCCGGAGCTCCACCGCCGCCGCGCGTTCCGCCAGCCATGTCGCGTCGGCGGTACCGCCCAGCGGAAGCAGTCTGCCGAGGTCGAGCCGTCGGCGTACCGCGGCCGTCCAACTGTCGGAGCCGTGCGCAGTCGTCATTCCTCCAGCCTGCCGCATCCACGGCGCGGTACGGGGAAAGCAGCCCTAGTCTGAGGAAGGAAGTCTCCTGCCGCCCGGAAAACCCACCGCCCGGAAAGGATGAACGGCGATGTCGGACAGCACACCGCGCAACCAGTCAGCGCCTTCCGCCACAGAACTCTCGGGCGAGGACGGCAGGAAGCCGTCCGTCACCAAGCGCGGCGGCGGCCCGCCCGCCACGCGTGGACGTACCACCATCGCCGACGGCGTGGTGGAGAAGATCGCCGGGCTCGCGGCCCGTGACGTACTCGGTGTGCACGCCCTGGGCAGCGGGATCTCCCGTACCTTCGGCGCGGTACGCGAGCGGGTGCCCGGCACCACCAGATCCGTCAGCCGTGGAGTCAAGGCCGAGGTGGGAGAGGTGCAGACGGCGCTCGATCTGGAGATCGTCGTCGACTACGGCGTCTCGATCACCCAAGTCGCCGCCGCCGTGCGGGAGAACGTCATCGCCGCGGTCGAGCGGATGACGGGCCTGGAAGTGGTCGAGGTCAATATCGCGGTCAGTGACGTCAAGCTGCCCGAGGAGGAAGATGAAGAGGACCAGGACATCCGGGTCCAGTAGGCCGCGACGGGCCCGGGGCGCAAGAGCAGTGGAAAACCAGTAGAAAAGCGGCGGAAGGGTGCGAACGATGAGCATGGCGGTGGTCGGCCTGTTGGCCGGTATGGCGCTCGGTTTCGCCGGATACTTCGGTGGCTTCGGTGCCTTTCTGCTGGTGGCCGCGTTGGGCGCGATCGGTTTTGTGGCAGGGCGGTTCGTCGACGGCGATCTCGAACCCGGCGACTTCTTCCGTACCCGCGACCGCGACGAGCGGCGGCGGTGAGCGCGCGTGGCCGGTGACGGGGTGGTGGTGGCCGCCGAGCGCGGGGCGACCACGATCGCCGACCGGGTCGTCGCGAAGATCGCCGCGCAGGCGGCGCGCGAGGCGCTGCACGGCGTACCGGAAGGCGGCGCCGCGCCGCACGCCACGGTCACGGTGCACCGTGACATCGCGCAGGTACAGGTCGGCGTCGAGCTGGACTATCCCTCCGACATCGGTACGCAGTGCGGCGCGGTACGGGTGCAGGTCGCGCAGCGGGTCAGGGCCCTGGCGGGCATGGAGGTGCCCGAGGTGGTGGTGCGCGTCGAGCGGCTGCACTCCGTTCAGTCGCGTCTGACGGCACAGGGGAGGGTCCGGTGAGCGATCCGGCGAAGGAGCCGGCGGACGGTTCCGCGGCTGAGGGGGCCGGGAAGGAAGCGGCGCGAGGCGACGGGCCGGGCGCTCTGCCCGGCCTCGACCAGTCGGCCTCCGCCACCCGGTACGAGCCACGGCCGACGCTCACGGGCGAGGCGGACCACAGGGCCGGGCGCTTCTGGTCCACGCGCCGTGTCCCGGCCGCGCTGACGGCCCTGGTCGTTCTCGGCGCCGCCGGGCTGCTGCTGTACGACGTCGCGGCGGTACGGGCCGGCCACCGCGCGATGGAGTGGCGCCGCAGGCTCGCCGACGAACTCGCCCGGCAGCCGCTGGACGAGACCTGGACGCTGGTCGCCGCCTGTGTCGCGATGGCGCTCGGGCTGTGGCTGATCGCGCTCGCCCTCACTCCCGGGCTGCGGCGCGTGCTGCCGATGCGCCGGGACGTCGCGGACGTACGGGCCGGGCTCGACCGGGAGGCCGCCGCGCTGGCGCTGCGCGACCGGGCCATGGAGGTCTCGGGAGTACGGTCCGCGCGGGTACGGGTCAGCCGCTCCCGGGTGACGGCGCGTGCCCTCTCCCACTTCCGTGAACTCGACGCGGTACGGGCCGATCTGGACGAGGTGCTCGCCACCGGCATCGGCGAACTGGGCCTCGCGAGGCCGCCCTCGCTGACGGTCCGGGTCCGCAGGCCGGTGAAGAAGAGGTGACGGGATGATCCGGGTGGTCAACCGGGTGCTGCTGGCGCTGATCGGCCTGGCGCTGCTGTGCGCGGGAGGTCTGGTGCTCGCCCGGGGACTGGGCTGGTCGGTGCCGTCCTGGTGGCCGTACACCGGGCCGCACGATGTCCTGCTCAGCCGGGCTGACCGGGAGCGCTACCGCACCGACGGCTGGTGGTGGCCGGCCGTCATCGCCGGGCTGGCGGTCGTGGCGCTCCTGGCACTGTGGTGGCTGCTGGCCCAACTGCGCCGCGCCCGGCTGGCGGAGGTGCTGGTCGACAGCGGCGACGGACAGGGCGCGCTGCTGCGCGGGCGCGCGCTGGAGAGCGTCCTGGAGGATGACGCGGAGTCCCTCGACGGTGTGGCGCGCGCCAATGTCCGTCTCCGGGGCCGCCGTTCGGGCCCGTCGGCCCGGATCCGGCTGCTCCTGGAACCGCACGCCTCGCCGCGCGGGTCGGTGAACCGTCTCACGGACGAGGCACTGGCCCATGCCCGTGACTCGACGGGCCTGGCCGCGCTTCCGGCGGAGGTCCGCCTGCGCGCGGCCAGGCACAGCGCGGAACGCGTCACCTGATCCGTGTCACCTGATCCGAGGTCATCCGACGTGGCCCGTAACACGGTCCGGGGCACACAGCCGCGCGGTGAGAAGCCGTGGCGTGCGGTCAGAAGCCGTGGCGCGCGCCGCCGTCCACCGGGAGCATGACGCCCGTCAGATACGACGCCGCCGGCGAGAGCAGAAACGCGGCCGTCCTGCCGAACTCCTCCGGAGTCCCGTACCGCCGCAGCGGTATACGGGACTCCTGAGCCGCCCGTGCCGCCTGCGCGTCGCCCGACAGCGCGTCCAGCTCGCGCATCCGGTCCGTGTCGATACGCGACGGCAGCAGGCCCAGCACCCGTATCCCGCGCGGACCGAGCTCGTACGCCAGGGACTTCGCGAAGCCGGCCAGCCCGGGACGCAGACCGTTCGAAATCGCCAGGCCCGGGATCGTCTCATGCACCGAGGCCGACAGCACGAAGCCGATGACACCGCCCTCGCCCAGCTCCGCCGCCGCCTCGCGCGCCAGCCGTACCGCGCCGAGGAAGACCGTCTCGAACGACGCCCGCCACTGTTCGTCCGTATTGCCCGTGGGCGATCCCGGCGGCGGGCCGCCGACACTGATCAGAATGCCGTCGAAGCCGCCGAACTCCCGGCGCGCCGCCCCGATCAGCCGCTCCGCCACGGCCGGATCCGCGTTGTCCCCGGCCAGCCCGTACGCGCCCGGGCCGATCGCCGCCGCGGCCTTGGCGACGCTCTTCTCGTCCCGCCCGGAGACGACGACCTTCGCACCGTCCGCCGCCAGCGCCTCCGCGGCAGCCCGGCCCAGCCCTCGTGAAGCACCCGTCACGACATAGACACGGTCTTTCAGTCCAAGATCCATGGCCCTATCCTGCCGTGCGCTCCCCGGCCAGCGTCAGGGCGGTCACCACCAGACCGATATGGCTGAATGCCTGCGGAAAGTTGCCGAGTTGCCGCCGCGCCACCGGGTCGTACTCCTCCGAGAGCAGCCCGACATCGTTGCGGAGCGCGAGCAGCCGCTCGAACAGCTCCTTCGCCTCCTCCGTACGGCCCGTCAGATGCAGCGCGTCGGCCAGCCAGAACGAGCAGACCAGGAACGCGCCCTCCCCGCCCGGCAGCCCGTCCACACCCGGCCCGGTCGTGCTGTAGCGGCGCAGCAGACCGTCCTGGCCCAGCTCCGCCCGTACCGCGTCGATCGTGCCGACCACCCGCGGATCGTCCGCCGGCAGAAATCCGACGCGCGGAATGAGCAGCGTCGCCGCGTCCAGCTCGGTGGAGCCGTACGACTGCGTGAAGGTGTTCCGCTCCGCGTCGTATCCGCGCTCGCACACCTCCCGGTGCACCTCGTCCCGCATCGCCCGCCACCGGTCCGCCTTCCCGCTGAAGTGCGGATTGCGCTCCAGCGTCCGTACGGCCCGGTCGGCGGCGACCCATGCCATCACCTTGGAGTGGACGAAGTGCCGGCGCGGCCCTCGTACCTCCCACAGTCCCTCGTCCGGTTCACGCCATTTCGACTCCAGGAAGCTGAGCAGAGTCAGCTCCAGACTCCAGGCGTGCGGTTTCGGCGGCAGACCCGAGGTCCGCGACACATGGAACGAGTCGATGACCTCGCCGTACACATCGAGCTGGAGCTGATCGACCGCGCTGTTGCCCGTACGGACCGGCGAGGAGCCCGCGTATCCGCTCAGCCAGGACAGCTCGCTCTCCGGCAGCCGCCGCTCACCGGCCAGGCCGTACATGATCTGAAGATCGGCCGGATCGCCCGCCACCGCGCGCAGCAGCCAGTCCCGCCAGGCCGCCGCCTCCTCCAGATAGCCGACCGACAGCAGCACGCCCAGCGTCAGTGTCGAGTCGCGCAGCCAGCAGTAGCGGTAGTCCCAGTTGCGTACGCCGCCCAGCTCCTCCGGCAGAGAGGTGGTCGGCGCGGCGACGATGCCGCCCGTCGGACCGTACGTCAGCGCCTTGAGCGTAATCAGCGAGCGCATGACGGCGGCGCGGTTCGGGCCCTCGTAACGGCAGCGCGCGGACCAGATCGCCCAGTCCTCCAGACACTGCGCCAGCGCCTCGAACGGATCGGTGAGCGGCGGGCGCTCCTCGTGCGAGGGATGCCAGGTGAGGACGAACGCCACGCGCTCGCCCGCGCCGACGGTGAACGACGAGCGGGTGCTGAAGCGCTGGCCCCAGGTCTTGACCGCGGGCTCGCTGCGCAGCCAGACGGAGTCGGGACCCGCGATGGCGAGCCGGTGGCCCTCCTCGCGCCGCATCCAGGGCACGACGGAACCGAAGTCGAAGCGCAGCCGGAGCGTGGCGTTCATCTCCACCGAGCCGCTGACGCCCTCGATGATCCGCACGATGTCGGGCGCCACATCGCGCTGCGGCATGAAGTCGATGACCTTGACCGTGCCGGCGGGCGTCTCCCAGACGGATTCCAGCACCAGCGTCTCACCCAGATAGCCACGCCGTGTGCAGTCGCCCGCGCCCGCGGGAGCGATCCGCCAGTGGCCGTTCTCCTCGTCGCCGAGCAGTGCGGTGAAGCAGGCCGCCGAGTCGAAGCGAGGAAGGCACAGCCAGTCGATGGAGCCGTTTCTGCCGACCAGGGCGGCGGTCTGGAGATCGCCGATGAGTGCGTAGTCCTCGATGCGTTGGGTCACGCAAAGGGCTGTTCCCGGAGCGCGGAACGGCTAAGCAGATGTGCGAGGCGGCTGAGCGGGTGTGCGGGACGGCCGGGCAGCCCAGGCGAGCGGGGCGCCCGGTGCGTCGGTTCTGGCCCGTCGTACGGTCAGGCTGTCGCGGGCGTGCGTTCCGGCTCGGACTCGGCCGCGGCCCGACCGGCCGCCGCCGCGCGGTCGCGCAGCTCACGGCGGACCAGAATCACCCAGCCGACGGGCACGGCCGCCGCGAACAGCCACCACTGGACCGCGTACGCCATGTGCGGCCCGATCGAGCTGTCGTCCGGTGTCGGGATCTGCTCGGGAGAGCCACCGGCCGGCACGGGCGCGGTCTGCTCGATGTAACCGCCGAGGACGGTGCGTCCGAGCGCCTTCTGCTGCCGCTCGCTGTTGATCAGCATGACCTGGCGGGGCGGCAGATCCTGTACGTCCCTTATCCCGGTGACCGCCGCCGTCTCGTCGGCCTTCAGCCGGCCGGTGACGGTGACCTCGCCCTTCGGCGCGGCCGGAATGTCCGGGAAGGCCCGCTGGTCACCGGTGGACGGGATCCAGCCGCGATTGACGATGACCGCCCGGCCGTCGCTCAGGACGAGCGGTGTGAGGACGTGATAGCCGACCTGGTCGTCGGCGGAGGTCCTGCGGCGTACGACGACCTCGTCGGCGGTGTCGAACCGGCCGGTGGCGGTGACCGTGCGCCAGTAGTCGGCGCGCGGGACGGTGTGCCCGGGGGAGGTCAGCTCTTCGACCGGGACGGGCTTCGCCTTGAGGTTGTCCGAGATCAGGGAGTTCTGGGCGACCCGGTGCTCATGCCGGTGGAGCTGCCAGAAACCCAGCTCGACCATCGCGGGGATGAGGGCGAGGGCGAGCAGGGTGAGGATCACCCACTGCCGGGACAACAGGAAGCGGTACACACCATCGACCGTACCCGGCGGCCGATGGCAGCCGGACGGCGGGTGGGCGGCGGAAGGCGGCGGGTGGGTTTCCGTCCCTGTCCGGACATAGGGTGCGGGCCGCAGGCGAGCCGCCCGCCGATCACCCGTCTGCGGCGACGGACTCGGCGGCGGGCGTGGAGACGGGCTCGTGGATGGGCTTGGAGACGGGCTCGGTGGCGGGCGCGGGGACGGATCCGCGCGCCGGCGCCACATCCCGAAGGAGCTGGGTGAAGGCCGCCTCGTCGATCACCGGCGTGCCGAACGACGCGGCCTTGACCGTCTTGGACGTCGAGGACTCCGGGTCATTGGTCACCAGGAGACTCGTCAGCCGGGACACACTCGTCGCCACATGCAGCCCCGCCTCCACGGCCCGGTCCTCCAGCAGCTCACGGTCGACCGAGGTGTCGCCCGAGAACGCCACCCGCATTCCCTGCATCAGCGCGCCGCCCGGCTCGTACCGCCCGGGGTTCGGATACGGGCAGGCGGGCCGTCGGCGCGAGGGCCGCCAGCTCGTCTGCCGATAGGCGGGCTGATATCCGACCCGGGGCCGCGCCGGCGCGTCCGACCACTCGGTGAGCGGCAGACACTCCAGCAGCGGCAGCCGAACACCCCCGCGCGCGGCGGCGTGCAGACTCGGCCGGAACGCCTCGGCCAGCACGCGCGCGTCGTCGAGCGCGTGGTGCGCGCGCTGCTGTACGACACCGAAGTGCGCGGCGAGCGACTCCAGTTTGTGGTTGGGCAGCGGCAGGCCCAGCTCCTTGGAGAGCGCGATGGTGCACAGCCGCTGCCGGGTGGGCGCGGTCCGCGCCGCGCGCGCGTACTCCCGGGCGATCATCGACCAGTCGAAGATCGCGTTGTGCGCCACGAGCACCCGGCCGTCGAGCCGCTCGGCCAGCTCACCGGCGACCTCCGGGAAGAGCGGCGCGTCGGCGAGCACCTCGCTCGTCAGACCGTGGATCCACACGGGCCCCGGGTCGCGCTCCGGGTTGACCAGTGTGTACCAGTGGTCCTCGACATTGCCCCGCGCGTCCAGACGGTAGACGGCAGCGGAGACTATCCGGTCGTCGCGTGCGAGTCCGGTGGTCTCCACGTCGACGACCGCGTACCCCTCGGGGTAGGCGGCCGGCCACATCGCTGAAGTCGTATGGTCGTCGAGCATGGTCACAGAGAATACGGGCCGGGACTGACAGACCTGACGCCCGGTCGGCGGAGCCGTCGTACCGTCAGGGGGCTTACAGGAACGGCGGGTGGAGGAGCCGCGCGTGAGACGCTCGCCGGGTGACTGACACAACGCCGGGCGGACCTCCCGTCGGGCCACACGAAGAACCGCACGGTGATTCCCTGGGCACGCGTCTCAACTGGCTGCGGGCGGCGGTCCTCGGCGCCAACGACGGCATCGTCTCCACCGCCGGACTGGTGGTCGGTGTGGCCGGAGCCACAGACTCGCGCTCCACCTTGCTCACCGCGGGCCTCGCCGGGCTGCTGGCCGGATCGATGTCGATGGCCGCGGGGGAGTACGTATCGGTCTCCACCCAGCGCGACTCGGAGAAGGCGGCGCTGGAACTGGAGCGGCGCGAACTGCACGAGCAGCCACAGGCCGAACTCGACGAACTGACGGGCCTGCTGGCGGAACGTGGCCTCTCGGAGGAGGTGGCCCGCGAGGCGGCGCGGCAACTCACCCGACGCGACGCCCTGCGCGCCCACGCACGCGTGGAACTGGGCATCGACCCGGACTCCCTCACCAACCCCTGGCACGCGGCGGGCGCCAGCTTCCTGGCCTTCACCGCGGGCGCGCTGCTCCCGCTGCTGGCAATCGTGCTCCCACCGGAGGGCCTGCGACTGCTGGTGACGGTCCTTTCGGTACTGGCCGCGCTGGCGCTGACGGCCTGGTGGAGCGCAAGGCTGGGAGCGGCGGCGGTGGCGCCGGCGCTGGTGCGGAACGTGGGCGGGGGAGCGGTGGCGATGGGGGTTACGTATGGGGCGGGGGCGTTGCTGGGGGCGG
>NZ_FMDK01001109.1 GCF_900091995.1 Streptomyces sp. MnatMP-M17 | reverse complement strand
GCGGTAGCGGCGGCGGCGCGAGCGCCGGTGCGTGAGGTGCTGGAGCGCGCACAGGGCGGCGAAGCCCGCGAGGAAGGCGGCGGCTTCGCTGGCCGACAGCAGCGGCGCGGTGCCAGTGCTTGCGAACAGGGCGCCGAGGAGGAGCCCGGCGGCCACCAGCACGAGCAGCGCGTCGGCAGTGAGCGCGAACGCGGCCCGTGCGGGCTGGTGGTGGCCGGTCCGGCCCTCGTGCAGCGCGCAGGCGAGCATCAGGGCCCCGAGGCCACCAACCAGGACGAGCGCCAGGAGCATGACCGACGCGGCCCCGCCGAAGAGGGCGGGCAGCACTCCGGCCACGACGACCAGGCGGCCGACGGAGGTGCACCAGCGGTGCGGGAACGGGCGAACGCCGCGAGGGGTGCGCTTCATCGTGATGTCTCTCCAGGAAGTGAGGCAGGTACGGGCGGGGGCTCCGGGCCGCGCCCCGTCCGGGCGCGGCCCGCTCCGTCAGAGCTGGAAGGGCACTCGCACCGGCCACTCGCCGGTCACGTCGAAGACCTTCACCGGGTAGGCGGAGGGGACGTAAGCGGGCTCGATGTCGGACCACTGGGCCGCGTGGGCTACCGCGTCCTTCTCCGTCAGCTCACGGGCCACTTCCTCCACCTGCGAGCCGGGCACGTCGCGCTTGGTCTCCACGACGTAGCTGAAGGGCGCGGGCTCGTCGAGGCGGACCTCGTAGATGCGGTCGGGGGTGATGGCGGAGAGAGACATTGAGACTCCTTCGGTGGGTTCCGTAGCGGCCGTCCGGGGCGCTTGCATCACCCCGTTCCGACATTCATTAATCTACCTTGCGATGCGGAGTGTGGTCAAGTTATATGTGTCATCGGGTCGAAGGTCAGGTCACCAGGTCAGCGCGCGTCGTGGATCACGGACTCCGGGATGCCCGGCAACGCCGCCAGGTCGGCCGTGGACGTGATCCGGCTGTAGCCGTCCGGGCCGTTGGTGGGGTAGGTCACGCGGATCCCGAGATCCCCGGCTCCCGGGATGGCGGGAAGCGGAGCGCGAAGGGCGAGAGCGTCGGTCGTGTGTCAGGGCATGGGCGGAAGTCCTCCGGGTGTTCGGGAGCCGACCGTGTCGGCCGTAGGGGAGAGGTAGGACCGGGGCCGGTGACGAACCGGCCCCGGTCCTGGGCAGTTCAGCGGCGGCGGAGGTGGATCGCGTAGACGCTGGGGAAACCGTTGTGGGTGCGGCCGTCGGTGGTGACGCTGATGCGGCGAGCGCGCCGCTCCTCGGCAGTGCCGTAGGTGGCCAGCAGGGGCGAGGTCACCGTGGCAACGGCGGTGCGGGTCGGGCCACCGGCCCAGGTGACCGTAATCTCGAACGGCGTCAGGCCCTTGGCGTCACGGCGGCCACAGCGCACCGAGAATTTCACGCCGGGGAAGGCCGCGCGCAGCATGCGCCGCAGGTGAATGGCGGTGACGCGGGTGGAGACGTAGCTCCCGGCGTAGTTGCGCTCTTCCTCGCTCAGGACCGGCACGACGGAGGTGTGCCGCACGTGGCGGGGGCCCGCGGTGCGCCCGTCGGCGTCGAGCAGCTGGTACCGGGTCGCGGGGCGCCCGAGCAGAACGCCAGCCAGGCAGCCGTTGCAGGCGCACGGCTGGACAGTCCAGGTGCCGTGTGCGCTGGTGACGGAGCCGCGGTAGTCGACGACCGTGCCGGGGGGCAGCCGCAGCGCGCGGTAAGCGGGGGCGGTGACGTCCGCAACGGTGATCACGGTGTCGTTCATGGTGTGGTCCTCCCGGTATCCTGCCACGCTGGCGTTCCCTGTGCATTCATTAATCTATCCCTAAAGGGGGCCGTGAGTCAAGTTTTATGTGTCATGCTGGCTGGTGGGATCCGTCGCCTCCGGCTGTCCGTGCCTCCGGCGTGCCGATGACCCGCCTGGGTGGCCGGTCGGCGGCCCCGGGGCCGGTCGGCCGCCCCGTGGGGTGGCCGGGGCTCAGCTGGCCGACGTGGTGAGGATGGCGGTCGGGATCTTGGCGGTGCCGGAGGGGAAGGTCACGGTTGCGCTGGGGATGGAAATGGTGATGGTGGGCTTGCCGTTGACGACTTCCTTGATGTCGTGCATGTACACCAGCGTGATGGTGCCGGTGTGGTCGTAGTGGGCGTGGCTGGGGCTGGTGACGCGGACGTCGACGTTCCGCTCGAAGCGCTCGCCGGTGGTGGCGCGGACGAACGCGGCGGTGCCGTCGGTGATGGCGATGTCGAGGGACATGGAACCCTCCGTGGGAGATCGTCGCGGGGGAGCGTCCCGCCCTTTATTGATTAATCTACCTTTTCGGGTGTCAAGTTTTATGTGTCGTAGGTGAGTGCCGCTGGGCTGCCCGCTGCAATCTGGTGCCGGAGGCGGCGCCGCGAGAAGGGTCCGACCAGTTGAGGGAGGGTCTTCGTACCGGCTTCCCCTCGGCAGGCTCCGGGCGGGACTCAGGGGCCCAGGTCCGGGGCGGCGGGCAGACGTGGGGTGTAAGCGACGTCGAGGGCCTGGACGGAAGAGTGGAGGCCGGCCCAGCACCACCAGGCGTGCAGGGCCTCGGTGTCGTCCTGGACGACGGAGGCATACGCGGTGCCGCATTGGCGGGGAAGCCGGGCGGGTGTAGTGCCCAGACGGGCGGCGTACGGGTTCCGGCCGAGCTGCCCCGTGAGGACGGCGAACAGGGCCCGGCGCCGGCTGGCGGCCTCGGCGACGTCGGGCGGGGTGATGAGGCGTCCGTCGGCCAGTGCCTGGTCGGGCAGGATCAGCCGCTCAAGGCGGCGGTCGATGTCGGGGTGCAAGGCCACGGGCCAGGTCATGGAGTTCTCCGGTTCGGGTCGGGCGTGACGGTGGGCGGAGTGGCCTTCGGGGGTGCGTCCGGAGTTCGCGGGCCCGGCCTCGTGGCCGGGCCCGCAATCCGGTTATGGGCGGCCGAGGTTGTTGAGGGCGGCGATGATCGGATTGAGGGCCAGCGGTGTGTGGAAGATCTGCCGCTCGATGGGGCCGTTGACCCGGCGCTGAGCGGGGTTGTAGCGGTAGATGCGGACTTCGGCACCGAAGAGGTCGGCGAGCGTGTGGGTGACCTTGAGCAGATCGGTCTCGTCAGGGATGTTGTCCCAGCCGGGCTCGGAGGTCAGCAGCAACCAGCGGCGGTTGCCGAGCGGGTTGCGCCCGTATTCGAGGGTGAAGGGCGTGAAGCCCCAGGTCTTCTCGAAGTGCTCCCAGTAGGTGTCTGCGGCCGCGACCGGATGGGCGGCGTACGGCTCGCGGTGGATGACTGCGCCGGGCTCGTCCAGCATCCAGGTGATGCGGTGCGGCTTGTCCCACAGAGACGAGATGTCCACCAGCCGCTCTTCCGGTGCGGTGACGGTCCATACCTCTGCCTCGGTCCATACTCCGCCGTCGTACGCCGGGAGCTCCTTGGGGCCGACCCCGGTTACCACGGCGGTGGCGGTGCCGTCGCCATTGGAGCGCAGCCAGGAGTGGCTGGTGCAGTTCTCGAAGCCCTCGCCCGGGTGCCAGGAGGGCGCGTCGGTAAAGGCGTCGTCGGGGAAGAGCATCAGCGCGCCGACCGTCCCGGCGCGGCCCTTGGGGTTCTTGCCCCACGTGGCGTTGACGGAGCGTTCGATGTGGCGGCGAAGGCTGCGCTTCATGGGCTCTCCCGGGCTGGTGCGAGGCGGGGGCGGCGTGCCCCCACGGTGTATTCATTAATCTACCCTCATGGGCCCTTGAAGTCAAGTTTTATGTGTCATGCTCGACGACTCAAGGGCGTTCTGCGGTATCCGGGTGCGGGAGTGTGTCCCCCGCTGCGCCCGCCTGGGCATCGCCTTGCGCGTTGCCGGATCGAGTGTCCGCCGCATCCGTCGGGACCGGGATGAGGTGACTGCACCCTTTCCGTCCTGCGCCCAGCGGTGAGGGCTCGATCGCCGACGTCCCGCCGCCCGGGTGCGCGAGTCAAACACTGGCCATTGACACATAAAACTTGACTTTCGGTCTCTCGGTGAGTAGATTAATGGATAAGTCGAAGTCGTCCTTGGAGGATCGCCCCCATGCCCGACCCGCTGTTCCCTGACGACGAGTTCCCTGCCAGCGTCCTCCCGACGTGCCCGGAGGAGGACCACGCCGGCGACGGCTACGACTGGGCGGGCGAACTTCCCGCCGGATGGAGCGCGGTGTACTCGTGGGGAACGGAAGCTGGGCGAGCCGCCGTACCAGGTCGTCGCTCACTTCGACGACATCCTCGACGTGGCCTACGGGCTTGCCCGCTACGTTGAGGGCGACGTCTTTGTGACCGCCTACGGCTCCCGCGAGGCGCGCGACGCTGCGACCGACGAACTCGCCCTGGGTGTCTGGTTGTGGGCGGGAAACGGTCCCCGTGAGGGCTTGCCCGCCGAGGGCACGCCGGCCGGTGGCATCCCGGACCGCTTCCGCGGCCCCTAGCCCTCTGGGCGGCCGGCCCTGGGCCCTGACTCGGCGCCCAGCGAGCCATCCGTGTGCAGTCTGTCGGCAGGCCGACTCTGCTTCCCCCGCCGTCACCGCTGGCATCCCGAGCGCGACTTCGCCTCCCGCCGTGCGACATCCCAGGAGCCACCCACATGTCCACGAACGACCCGACCAAACACCTGCTCGGCTACGGGCGGCGCGACGAAGCCACCGGCATGCTGCGCGGCCACATCCGTTACCCGGACGGGCACCCGCCCGTTCCGTACGGATGCCGCTGGTGAGGCTGGGCCAGCAGCGAACACGGCGGATGGTGGATGCCCGGAAAGCGCATCCGCCTGTGGGAGCGGCCCACTCAAGCCCAGATCAAAGCCCGCATGCATGCGCGCCGCAACGCACGCCGCTAATGACACATAAAACTTGACGTAGGGCGAGAGTGTGAGTTATTTTTTATGTGTCAATCGGGGTGGTCGATCCCCTTTCTGACGCTGAACAGCGTGGAGCGGCCGGTCCGTACTGTTCGGCAGGTCCGTGGCTCAGTTGGTAGAGCGGCCCCCTCGCCGGGGCAGGTCAGGGGTTCAAGTCCCCTCGGACCGCGATGTGCCGGTGTGCGCCCCTCCAGAGGCGCTGGTGCCCCGCTGAGAGGGCGCACACCGGCACAGCAAACGGGCTCACCCGGTTGATCACCCGGGCGGGCTGAAGGAGGGAGGACGCTTCCTCTGGAGCGGTAGCTCAAGTGGCAGAGCAACCCTGCGGGGTTGGTTACGGGTTCGAATCCCGTCCGTTCACGACGTGCCAGCGGAAGGTGAAGCTTCCCCTGCGGACCCGGTCCGCTGGCACGCGTCGCCCGAGGCTCCTGGGGAGGAGCCGACGGCGGCCCCGCCCCGGCCGGGGAAGGTGACGAGCAAGCCCCTCGCGGGCCCTACCTGATCCGATCCCTGGCCGACGGCGGGAAACCACGCCCTCGTGGAGTAGTCCGGCTCAACTCGCCGCATTCTCAATGGGGATATCGCGGGTTCAAATCCCGCCGAGGGTACCCAGCGCCTCTTCGCGCAAGCTCTTGTCGTCCAGGGGTAGGACGCCGGGTTGTCAGCCCGTGAACCGGGGTTCGAGTCCCCGCAGGAGCGCTCAGCTCACCGGGAACGCTCACTCCCGCATCCCGCGGATTTACGAGGACTGTCCCGCCGCCCTCCCGGGTGGCCGTACTACGGCGCTGCCGGAAAGGAGCATGACGCATGGGTGCCTACGACTTCATCACCCCCGGCTCGGACCAGGACGTCGAGAACGCGTTCCTCGGCGCCAAGGAGGAAGCAGCCTGGGAGTTCGGGCACGGCGGATACACCGGGACGATTGCCGAGAAGAGTGACTTCGTGCTGGTCGCGGACAGCCCCATGTCCCCGGCCGCCGCCGAGAAGTACGCCCAGCACCTGCTGGAAAGCGACGACGAGCGCATCCGTGACAAGTGGGGGCCCGCCGGGCGATCCCGGTGGACGACGGCACCTGGCTGTTCGTGGGCTACGCCTCCTCGTCACCGCGCAACCCGCCACCGACGGACGTGGGCCCGGGCCGCGGCCGTCATCTCGCCGGCCGTTACGCTTCGACTTGGTCAGGCGGCTGCCGGGAAGGGTGGGACGGACATGGAGGACCCGCAGGCTGAGGCGGCAGACGGCGAGAACGGGGAGGACCCCGCGTCGTCGCGACCCCTCGACGTAGGTGCAGCGCGTCGCCACGACGCGGCGCCAGCGGCCCCGCTGCATGCGGCTCGGCTGCCTCCGTGCTGCAACTCGCCACCTGCCCTGGGCTGCTGCAACGCCACTGCTACCTGGGGCGGGATGCTGTACCCGCTGCCGAACGAGCGCCGCTGCCTCTGCGAGACGCTGCTGCACCGCCCCAAGGCCCGCGCAGCGCCTGCTGCTCACCGCCGCTGCACGTGCTGCTGCTGCACCGGCTGCTGTCCCGAGTGCGGCTGTCCGGGGAGCGCTGCACCGCTGCATGCTGCACCCGGCACCGACGGGCGCTGTCGCCGCCGCTGCTACTCGGTGTACCGGCGTCGCGTCGCGTGTGCCACCGATCAGCTGATGGAACAGGTTGATGCCGCCCGGCTGCGTGCTTCGCCTTCCCGTACGCATGAACCGACTTGCCGAGCCGGTACATCACGTCGTCATCGACCAGGGCCTCGGTGAAGACCGCTCCGGGCGGCGTGCGCGTGCTGCGACGCGGCCGGCCGAGGTTGACGTCCTGGACCTGGGCGCGCGCCGCCTCCCACGGCGATCCGCGGGTTCGCGCTCGGCGGGCGGACTGTGCCGGTCCCCGGTGGAGCTGCTCACCGGCACCGTATCGGCCGGCGCGGGGTGAGGCGGGGCGTGTAGGCGACGCGTGCGGGGGCCGCTTCCTCCGGTGCCGGATGGGGCGGCTGCGCCGGGCGCTGACCGGTGTGCTGGTCAGGACTGGACGGCCGGCTTCAGGACGTTCTGGCACCACTGGCGGAAGTCGGTGGCGGTGGCGGAGGCCGGGTCGCGGGGTTCGGCGTCGTAGATACCGTTGTTCTGCGCGTTGATCATGTCGGCCATGTCCTGGGCCAGTGACGGGCTCGCGCCGCTCTGCACCATCTGGTCCTGGAGGTCCGCGAGCGGCACCTGCTGGTAGCGCACTGGGCGGCCCAGGGTCTCGGAGATGATCTCGGCCATGGCGTTGGGGGTCAGGTTGTCGGGGCTGCCCAGGGGAACGCGGGCCTGCCCGTTCCAGGTGGTGTCCAGCAGGAGGTCTGCCGCGACGGCGGCCACGTCCTGGGTGGCGATGGTCAGCAACGGCCGGTCCGCGGTGTTCGCCATGGAGAGCACTCCCTGCTCTGCGATCGACTGGGCCTGACGGAGGATGTTCTCCATGAAGAACGGCAGCGCCAGCGCCCGGTACTGCACGCCGGTGCTCTCGATCAGCTCGCCCGTGGCGAGCCCGGCCGCCAGCAGGCCGGCCGAGCCGTCGTAGCTGTGCCCGTGCCCCAGGGAGGTGACGTGCACCATCCGCACGCCCCGGCTCGCGGCTTCGTGGGCTGCGGCCCGGGTGAAGTCCAGGTAGTAGCTCATGGCGGGGCCGGCGTCCCGGAAGTCGGCCGGGGGCACGAGCCAGAACAGGCTGTCAGCGCCCTGCAGCGCCTTCGCGATCGTGTCCGCGTCGGCGTGTGAGCCCTCCACCACCTCCGCCTGCGCGCGCACGTGCTCCGGGAGGCGGGAGGCATCGCGGGCGATCACCCGCACCGGCTCGCCGCTGTCCAGAACCCGGTCCAGGATCTGTCGGCCGATGTCACCGGTCGGCGTAGTAATAACGATCACGAGTGCCTCCATGCGTGGCGGTCGGCGGCGAGTCCCAGGGGGCGTGCCGGGCGGTCGCTTTCGAGTGAACCTCGCGCAACGGTGCGGGTGAAGGACCATCTTGGTTGCTATTGATACCTTGGAAGTATGAATGATCTGGAGGTGCGGCAGCTTCGCTACTTCGTCGCGGTCGCGGAGGAACTGCACTTCGGGCGGGCCGCCGACCGGCTGGGCATGGCGCAGCCCCCGCTGTCCCGCACGATCCGCGACCTCGAACGACAGCTCGGCGTGACACTGTTTGAGCGGACCACCCGGCAGGTGAAACTCACCAGCGCCGGAGAGGTCCTGCTGCGCGACGCCAGAACTGCCCTGGAGGCGGTCACCGCCGCCGCCCACCGGGCCCAGCACGCAGGCAGCGCCTCGCCCCGACTACGGATCGCCCTCAAGGCCGACATCGACGGCGGCCTGCTGCCGCAGATCCTGGACGCCTACGGCACCGACCCCGCAGCTTTGCCCCACGAACTGGTCCTCGGAGGGTTCGGCGCTCAACCCCAGGCGCTGCGCGATGGCCTCGCCGACGTAGCACTCGTGCTCCACCCCGTGGACGACCGCGGGCTGGACAGCGAGCCGCTGCTGACCGAGCCGGTCCTGGTCGCCATAGCCGCCACCGACCCGCTGGCCGCCCGTACCCAACTGTGCCTGGCCGACCTGGCCGGCCGGACCCTCCCCAACGGCGCGCCGGCCGACGACGACCGAACCGCGCCGTCCCCATCCGGGGCAACAAGACAAGCCTCCAACTTGTCGGAGATCTTCAGTCTCGTCGAGACGGGCAGCATCGTGTTCTTCGCACCCGCCTCAGTCGCCCGACGCAACCCGCGCCCTGGCGTTGCCTACCGGCCGGCCAGTGACCTGCCGAACCGCACACTGGCCGTTGCCTGGCCCCAGGAAGCCCGCTCCCCGGCCGTCGCCGCCTTCGTACGCGCCGCTTGCGCAATCGCAGCCACGTACAACGCACAAGCGGACACCCAAATGCAGAGCACGACCGCCTGAGCACCGACACCATCGATGCAAACACCGGCCGCTGGGTCGGGCCCACAGCAGCGAGTCGGATCGTATGCCTGCGACAGGCAATCGAGTCGTCTGTCCGTTGTCAACAACGCTTGTGAGCAATACACCTAGCCGGGATTCGTCTGGTCTGCGCCAGCTACCAGCACCCGGTCCCGCCGACCTGCTGAGGGCGAGGTGACCTCGCACCCTAATGACACATAAAACTTGACTTGCGGAGTCGTTGAAGATAGACTAATGGAGTTGCGTACGTTTAACCCAAGGAGACCCTTGAATCACCTTCCGCTCAGCGAGCCCGAAGTCGGAGCCGTCGCGC
>NZ_FMDK01000549.1 GCF_900091995.1 Streptomyces sp. MnatMP-M17 | reverse complement strand
TCGGCTGGCCTGCGTGACACTGCCCGCGACCTGCCCCAGGATGTCCGTTATTCCCTCACCGACCGGTGTCGGGGCGAGCAGGACACCCAGGGCCAGCACGATCACCACGGTCATCCGCTCGTCACGCCTGCTCCTGGACTCCGTCCTGCGGCGCAGCCGCAGGACCACGATGACAGCGAGCAGTACGGCCACGTTGATCGTCAGCACTTGCCCGGACCTCCAGTCGGCACCAGCCGTCCCCGCCCGACCGCGAAGACGGATATCCCAGCACCCCTGTGTAGCCCGAACGCCTCAGCCGCGCCCCTCAGTTACCAATAGTTGACGCAAAGTGATCTCCTGGCCGGATCCAGGCACGGAGCCAGCGTGTGTGCACGGCGCACCTCCCCGGCGAAGAAGACGGCCGAGCTGCCGGGTGGGCAGGAACTGCGGCGCGCCGGCTTTCCCTTTTCCCTTGCCTTCCCTTTCTTCCGTTCTCCCTTGATGAACGGCGGGGCTGGCTGCGGTCGATTCCTGAGCCGGGCATACGCGCACCGGGTCTCTGTGAACAGGTACTCAAACGCGCTCCGCGGCAATGGCCAACGGGCCGTCGTGATTGTCGAACACCAGCGTCAGCTTCTTTCCGTCCCAGGTAATGGGGACCTGGCTCTGGTCCGTTTCGTCGTAGCTCCACTGAATGGTCACCGACTCCGAGTCCGACACCTGCGAGGGCACCGGTGTCCCGACACCGCGTTTGGGTCCGGAGTTGTCCTCACGCTCCTGTGCCGAGACCTCCAGGACGCCGCCGGTGAAAGCGTAGGTTCCGTACAGTTCCCGGGTGAGCGGCCCATGCTTTTCGCCGGGCGGTGGTGTTGCTTCTGACAGGTCCCACTTGCCGTCGGACACGGTGAGAGTGCACTCGCTCCCCTGCGCGGCAAGCTTCCATTTGCCCTTGGCGAAGGCTTCTACCGTGTTCTCGGCGACACCTGAACCGCCCTCGTCGCCCCCACATGCGCTGAGCACTGTGGCGAGCAAACCCAAACCTACGTACTTGACGGCCGATCGGCGTCCCACTACAGACGCCAACTGCCGCACTTCTCGGATCACGATCGACTCCCTGTGATGTCTGGCAGAGGAGACGCAGAGGTCCAACAGCGTGGCACGTCGGCAAGCCGTCACGCTACGGCGAAGCACTCATCGTCTACCGCCCCGGTCTGCAGCATCCCTGACACATGTCCGGGATGACGTGTCCGGATCAGGAACAGGCCCCTACCTTGTTTTTTAACGTCCGGGCGGGTCAGTGCAGCAGGGCGGCCGTGAACGTCTCGCGCTGGGCCGCCAGCCATGTCTGCATGCGGTCCCAGCGTTCCCATCCACCGCGCTCGGCCAGTGCTTGGAGGTAGGTGGGATCACCGTTGGCGACGCGGCGGGTGACGAAGGCCCGGCAGGTCTCGGTGGCCTGCTCGATGACACCGGGCAACTCGGCGCGTTCTCGCGGTGAGAGGCCGTAGCTGTCGGCGAGGATTCGCAGCCGAGCGGGTGCATCGAGGTTGGCGGGGCAAAGCGCGGTTGCGGATGCGGGATCGAGCATGGGTACCCAATAGCGGGCGGCCATGGCGACGTCCCAGATGGGGCGGCCAGGGGCCGCCAGGTCGAAATCGATCAGAGCGACGGCACGGCCGTCGCGGAAGACGACGTTGTCCGGGCACACGTCGTTGTGGCACAGCATCGTTCCCCCGGCCGGATCAGCGAGGTCCCCGGACCATCCAACGCCGGTGTCGACCCTGATGGCAGCGCTGGCCTCGTGCAAGCGGCGCAGAAGGTTTCCCACCGATTCGAGGGCGGCTTTCGTCAGCACCCAGCGTGGGAACGGCGGCAGAGCGACGTCGCCGGGGATGAACGTCAGCTGCTCGCGGCCGTCCGCAGTGAGACGGACAGGGGTCGGAGCCGCGTCAAAGCCGTGCTCCTTCAGCGCGAGAAGGTGGGCATGGAGGGCGCGCGCGTTGTGCGGTGCCGGGCGTTCGACCAGCTCACCCCGACGGAACACCGCCCCCGCGTTCACCATGCCGCCGACCAGCACTTCGGTGTTTGCCGCTTCGCCTTCAGCCGCCACGCCGATCACGCTACCGCCAGGTCGGTCTCGTGTGGGCCGGCTCGAAACGCGACTCGAACTTGGTCGCTCACCTGGGGATTCGCCGGACACGTCAGTGGCCTCGCTCTGATCATGTGCTCCGACCAAGGACGCACGCGACCAGACCGGGGCCGTAGAGATGAGTGTGCTGCAACAGCCGGACAAGCGGGAGGCGTTCGCGACGCTGTCACGCTTCCGGGCGGAGTTCTACGAGCGTCTGAGCGGACGCGGAGATGCCCTGTTCGAGCTCGCCGACGCTTTGCTGTGCACGGATAGTCCCGTGAAGACGCTGGTGGACCTGACGCTCGCGCCGGAACACCGCCGCGGGCATGGAGCTCTGTACGGCGCGCTCAACTGGGGCCGCATCGACGTCGAGCGGCTGCGCCGGGCGGTGGCTGGGGTACCGCTTCCACGGGCAGCGGACGGCCGGCTCGTGCCGGCCGTGGACGTCTCGCCGTGGTTGCGGCCGGACGCCAACACCTGCCCTGACCGGGCCTTTTGCCACACGTTCGGCCGTGGTGAGGGCAAGCACCAGATGGTCCCGGGCTGGCCGTACTCGATCGTGGCCGCGCTGGAGAGTGGCCGTACATCCTGGACGGCGGTGCTGGACGCGATCCGCCTGGAGCCCGGGGCGGACCTCGCCGCGGTGACCACGCTCCAGATCCGCGACGTCGTCGAGCGTCTCGTCGCCGCCGGTCAGTGGCATGAAGGCGACCCGGAGATCCTGGTGGTGCTGGACGCCGGCTACGACGCACCCCGCATCGCCTATCTGCTGGGCGACCTGCCGGTGCAGATCCTCGGCCGGCTCCGCTCCGACCGTGTGATGCGACGGCCGACGCCCCCGCGCGTCTATGACCCCAAGAACGGCCGGCCGCCCAAGCATGGCGGCGAGTTCGTCTTCGGCGACCCCACGACCTGGAGAGCCGAGCAGGCCGTGACGACCACGGACACCCGGCTGTATGGAAAGGCGACGGCGCAGGCGTGGGACCGGCTGCACCCGCGTCTGACCCGGCGGGCGGCCTGGCTCAGTCACAACGGGCCGCTGCCCCTCATCGAGGGCACCGTCGTCCGCCTGGTCGTGGAGAAGCTGCCCAGCGGCGGGG
>NZ_FMDK01000430.1 GCF_900091995.1 Streptomyces sp. MnatMP-M17 | reverse complement strand
TCCACGGCACCAGACCCCGCTCCCTGATCCGGCCAGATCCAAACGAAAGACCCTAGGCCCCAAGATCATCAGCCGGACTTTAGTTATGTGATTTACCCGGGTCAAGCCGCGCGTTCCCGAACGGGATTCGACATGGTGCTCCGACCACCATATGACCGGCCGCTGCTGTCGCGGGGCGACCTTCCGGCCACCAGGGCACTCGGAAATGATCACGGCTGGGCATCGCGGAGGGCGAAGTCCGCGGGATTACCAGGGCTGGGGATGACAGAAATCGCGAGTTATACGAGTTCGCTCGCTCGAAGCAGGGCATCTCAGGCGAACGAGAACAGGCCGGATGTGTTCGTCCTGGCCGGCCGTGAATGGGATCTGCTGGCCGGTGTCTTCGCTCCGGTCCACTCGCCCACGACCGCCGTCGCCATGGAACTGCTGGGACTCCCGCAGACACGGGACCCGGACTCCGACCCGGACCGGGACCCGGACCCGGGCCCGGGCCTCGCGTTCCGCGGGGACGGTACGTTCCTGGAGATCGGCGCCGGTACGGGCGTCATCGCGGTCTCCGCCGCGCTGGCCGGCTGTCCGAGGGTGGTGGCCACGGACATCAACGCCCAGGCCGTACGGAACACCGCCATGAACGCCGACCGGCACGGCGTCGCCGACCGGCTCGTATCGCTGCACGGCGACCTCTTCGACGCGGTCGGCGACGGGGAGCGCTTCGACACCGTTTACTGGCACTCCAACTACGTCCTGGCGCCCGACGAGTACGAGTACCAGGCCGACCACGAGCGTGCCTATGTCGATCCGGGCTACCGTGCGCACCGCCGCTATCTGGCCGAGGCGCCTGGTCTGCTGACCGAGGGCGGCACCGCGCTCCTCCAGTTCAGCGAGCGCGGCGATCTCGGTCTGCTGCGGCGGCTCGCCGAGGAATGCGGACGGACTCTGCGTCCGGTGCGGCGGAGTCATTTGACCGAGGGCGACGAGACGGTTGAACTCGTACTTTACGAAGTCTGTATGAAGAATTGACGCCACCGTTCCCGTCATTCGTCCCGGAGACCTCCTCATCACCCTCTACGGAATCATCGTGCGGGCTCTGATCATCGACAATTACGATTCTTTGACGCATAACCTCTTTCACTTCCTCGCCGAGGTGACCGGGCGGGAACCGGTCGTGGTATGCAAAGCAGTTGGACAGGCGCGCTGTTGGACAGGTGCTCTGTTCGCGCGGGGCACCGCCCTGGTCTGATCTCCTCGGACATCGACTCCGTTGTCCGTACGGACACTTCACTCTCCGCGGAGGCCACCATGACCAGAGGCAGATCGGAAACGCTCACCGGATCGATCGAGCTCCCGTTCCCGGAGTACGACAACCCGCCGTCCGGACCGTCCGGGCTCTTCCGGCGCTGGTACGACACCGCCGTACAGGTCGGCGTACGCGAACCCGCGGCGCTGGCCCTGGCCACCGCCGACAAGCGTGGCCGGCCGTCGAGCAGGATCGTCGCGGTCAACGAGATCACGGACG
This sequence comes from Streptomyces sp. MnatMP-M17, assembly GCF_900091995.1. Lineage (GTDB taxonomy): Bacteria > Actinomycetota > Actinomycetes > Streptomycetales > Streptomycetaceae > Streptomyces. The sequence goes on along the minus strand of NZ_FMDK01000430.1, from coordinate 3,735 downwards.
AGGGCATCGTCTTCGCGACCCATCTCGGCAGCCAGAAGGGCCGAGAGATCAGCGAGAACCCGTGGGCCTCGGGCACCTTGTACTGGCGTGAGACGAGCCAGCAGGTGGTGGTCAGCGGCGCGGTGGAGCTCCTCGGGACCGAGCGGGCCGAGGAGAAATGGCTGAGCCGCCCGGTGTTCACTCATCCCGCGTCGGTGGTGTCCCGCCAGAGCGAGGAACTGGTCGACATCGAGGCCATGCGGGCCGAGATCGACCGTCTCGCCGCGATCGGCGGCGTACTGCCGCGCCCGCACGGCTATGCCGTGTATCTGCTGCGGTTCGACACCGTAGAGTTCTGGGCCAACGGCGAGGACCGACTGCATCAGCGGCTGCGCTACGAGCGCACGGGCGAGGGCGAAGGATGGACCGTCCGGCGTCTCCAGCCCTGAGCGACCTGAGCGACGGGCGCGGGAGCGCCGTACGGTGACGGCGCGGGCGAGTGCCGGAAGGGCACTCCCGCGCCATCACTGTGCGCCATCCGCTCAGCCGTGACGGACGTCCAGCGCCTCGACCCGGGCCGCGAGGTCCGGATCCTCCTCGACACAGCGGTGCAAGGCCGCCCTGGCCTCCGCCGGGCGGTCCAGCTTCAGCAGGCAGACGCCGAGGTGGAGTTGGGCCTCGGGATCGCCGGTGGCCTCGAACGCCGCCGACAGATCGGCCAGCGCCTTGTCGGGATCGCCCGCCTCCAGATACGCGAGTCCACGGTTGAATCTGACATCAGCCGTGTCCTCAAGAGCCAGCGACCGGCCGAAGTCCTCGATCGCGTCGATGAGTTCGCCACGCTCGTAGGAGACCGTCGCCCGGGCCGCCCAGGCCGGAGCGTAGTCGGGACGGGCGGCGACCAGGCCGCTCAGTGCCGTATGGGCGGCGTCCGCGTCCGAGGCCGCGAGCAGTTGACCGCGCAGACAGAGGAGAGGCGCGTTGTCCGGTTCGAGTTCGAGACCGGCGCCGATGTCCTGGCCCGCGCCGGCCAGATCGTCCGTCGCGTACCGCAGGCTCGCCCGGTTCACATACGCGTCCACCCGGCCGGGATCGAGTTCGACGGCATAGCCGAAGTCCGCCAGCGCGCCCGGTATGTCGCCGAGCTCCAGCCGTGTGTCGGCGCGGTTGTACACCACCTCGGGAAACGGCGGCGACAGGGCCATCGCCCGCTCGTAGCAGACGACGGCATCGGCCGGGCGGTCCAGCCGGCGCAGCAGATTGCCGCGGTCGAAGTGGTATTCCGGGTGGTTGGAGTCGACGGCGATCACCTCATCGAGATCGGTCAGGGCCTCCTCGTAGCGGCCCAGCGCGATGAGGACCTGTGAGCGGTTGTGCTTGAGCACCGAGCGGTGCAGCGCGTGCTCGGAGGCGCCCAGACTCCGGTCCAGCCAGACGATGCCCTCGCTGACCAGCCGCAGCGCCTCCTCCAACTCGCCTTCGTGGACGGCGACCAGGGCCAGCCCGTTGCGGTTGAAGACGGTCTGGAAGGCGCGCTCCCCGGGATCCGGGATCGCCTGAGCGAAGGCGATCGCGGCGTTGGCCCAGGCCCGCGCCGTCGAGTGGTCCTGCTCGTCGCGAGGGAGATACCGGGTGTGGATCATGGCGGTGGCGTAGGCGGCCTGCATATGGACCATCGGACTGTCGGTGGCCGCGCGCGCTCCCTCGTACAGCACCAGCGCCTCCTCCGGCCGGCCGAGCGCGGCCAGGGAGGTGGTCTTCTTGGTGGTGAACGCCCACCAGTCGTTCCGTGCCGTGGTGGCGTCGACCAGCGCCAGACCCCGCTCGGCGAAGTCCACCGTCGCATGGTAGAAGCCCAGGTCCACACAGATGTCCAGGGCGGTACGCAGGGCGCCCGCGCCGGCGCCGTACGGATCCCGGCCGTGTTCGCGGTGGTACGGCACGGCCCCGAGCGCGAGCGACGGTTCACCGGCGGCCGTGAGGGCGTCGGCGCGCGCGTCGTGCAGGGCGGCCCGGTCGGCGGGAGCGAGAGCCTCATAGGCGGCGCGCGGCCGTGGATCGTCACCGGTGCAGTCACCGGCCACCCACCGGGCGGCGAGCTCCTCGGCGGGCAGCGGCGGCAGCTGTGGCAGCGGTGTGTCCCGGCCGGTGATCACACGCGCGTAGCGCTCCAGGGCCGGGCCGAGAGGCTCCACGAGCGGGCCGGGCGGAGTGTTCAACTCGTCGGCCGCCGTGGCGATCCGCAGCCGCAGCAGACCGGGATCGGCCCGGCGCAGCAGGATGGCGAGCAGTTCCTGGTCGGTCGGGTCGGCCTCGTGCACATTGTCCACGAGGAGCAGCCGGGGACCGTCGCCGAGGCGGCGCAGATGGCCGTGCAGGAACTCCGTCAGCCCGTGTGCGATCCGTGCGGTGCGCAGCCGGGAGTAGAAGCGCGTCCGCTCCTTCGGCACGGCCAGCGAGGTGAGCGTCTCCCGGGTGGCCGGCACTACACCGCGCAGCTCCGGTGTGAGCGCGAGGATCTCCGTCTCGTGCGCGGCGACGAGCTCGGGCCAGTCCCGCAGCGCCTCGGGCACGACCGTACGCAGCAGGGCACCGCCGGCCGAGTAGGGCCCGCGCAGCCGCCGGTGCGCGTCGAGTACGGCGAGTACGGGCACCTCGGCACCGGCCGCGAGCAGCCGTCGCCGGTCGTGCTGATGGCGTGCGCGGATCCACTGGTGCGGTTCGTCTGACACGGCTGCTCTCCTACTCGCTGATGTGACGGAGCGTCGATTTCCGGGCCCGTCGGGCCCGTACGGCCAGCACGCCCACGACACCGAACTGGAGGACGTTGAGCGCCACGAGCGTGGCCGAGTCGGCCAGTTCGACGGCTGCCGCGTCACCGGTCAGCCGGCCGAAGACACCGGTCAGGAACCGGTACGCCGTGGGCAGTCCGGCCACGACCACACTGGTGAGCATCACCACGTAGCCGATGAGCATCACCCAGCTGTACCACTGGGCGGCCTTGCGGTCGGCGGGCGCGAAGGCGGACTCGTCCACGAGCCGTTCCGTCCTGCCGCGCAGCCGGTGGTAGCGGTTCTTCATCACCTGTACGGAGGTGCCGTGCAGATCGGTGCAGCCCAGCACCGTGGTCACCAAGTAGTAGACATCGGTGCGCAGATAGAAGTACATCTGCCAGACCATGCGCAGGATCGTGCTGAAGGCGAGCGCGAGACAGACCCTGCCGAGAGCGGAGAAGCTTTCGTCGGACTCCCGGGTGCCCGCGGCGATGAGGGTCAGCACCGCCCAGACCACGGCGTCGGCGCCCAGACCGGCCAGCATCGGCAGATACCGCTTGCCGCGCTCGACGATGACCAGGCCGTCCATCGAGGTTTCCAGCACGACGAAGTACAGCCGGCGTCCGATCGACAGCCGGGTACGCAGACCGAGGCGGCGTCCGGCCAGCGCGTGGGCCGCCTCGTGGATCAGCATGAGCGGCACCTGGCCGACGAACAGGCCGAGTTCGACGACGGTGTAGTAGTCGGAGAAGAAAATGTGCCGGTAGTGCGGCGCGAGATCCGTGCGCAGTACGGAGGCGGTGACGGCGGCGGCGACCAGCAGGGCGTACATGGCCGCGGCAGGCGGCGAGAAGACGGCCTTCCCGAATCGCTGCCAGCGTACGGGCCCTTCGTCGGCCTGTGCGTCGGAGTCCCGCGCGCCGGCCCGTGCGTCGGAGGCCCGCGCGCCGGCGGAGCCCGTGGCGGTGTCGGCCGGGCCCGT
>NZ_FMDK01000548.1 GCF_900091995.1 Streptomyces sp. MnatMP-M17 | reverse complement strand
CTCCCGGCCCGGCGGGCCGCTCCGCGCCGCCGAGTCCCGCGAGCTCCACGAGCCAGACGCCGTCGGGGAATTCACCGTCCAGCTCACGGGCCGTGGCCGTGGCGAGCCGGGTCTTGCCCACGCCGCCCGGACCGGTGAGGGTGACCAGCCGGCGGTCCCTCACCAGCTGCTGCAACTCCCTGAGCGCCTCGTCCCGGCCCACCAGGGAGTTCACTCCCGCGGGCAGATTGGTGCGGGACCGGGTGCCCGGGATGGCGTTCGAGGCGCCCGAGGTGTCCTGGAGTCCGGGATCCTGGCGGAGTATGGCCTGCCGGAGCGCCTCGATGGCGGGACCGGGAGACAGGCCCAGCTCCTGGTCGAGCCGCCGCCGCAGCTCCGCGTAGCTGTCGAGGGCCTCCGAGGAACGCCCGACCCGGTAGAGGGACCGCATCTGCACCGCGCGGAGCCGCTCCCGCAGCGGATGGGCGGCCACCAGAGTGGTGAGTTCACCGATCAGCGTGCTGTGCTCACCGAGTTCGAGACGGGCCTCGGCGTGTTCCTCGACGGCGGTGAGACGCTCCTCCTCAAGGCTGGCGACCGCGACCCGTACGAAGGGCTCGTCCGCGAAGTCGGCGAACGCGGGCCCGCGCCAGAGCGACAGGGCGTCCGTCAGTACGGCGGCCTTCGCCCGCGGATCCTCGGTCGTACGGGCGCGCACCAGCAGCGTCCGGAAACGGTCGGCGTCCACCGATGTGTCCGGTGCCTTGAGCGCGTACCCGGGAGCCCTGTGCACGACCAGCTCCCGGCTGCCGGGCTCGGCCTCCTCCAGCGCGCGCCGTAACTGCGAGACCTTCGCCTGGAGCGCTCCGAGAGGGTTGGCGGGAAGTGTTGAGCCGCCCCACAGATCCTCGACGAGTCTGTCGGCCGGCACCACCCGCCCGTTGTGGGCGAGCAGATCGGCGAGCAGCGCCCGGACCTTCACCTCGGGTACACGTACCAACCTCTCCTTGGTCGCCCACACCTCCAGCGGTCCCAGCACCCCGAATTGCATGAGCCCCAGCCTAACCCAGCCCACCCACAGGGACGGGAATGAGCGCAGGTCACGGTATACCAAGGGGGTGCCGGAGGCGGCCCGAAGCGGACCCGAAGGAAATCCGAAGTCATATGCCGCACAGTGATTCCGGCAGGACGCGGGCACAGCGAAGGGAGTGGGACTCTGATGGGGGACACGGACCGACTGCGGCTGGTGATCATCATCGGGAGCGTCAGACAGGGCCGGTTCGGCCCCGTCGCCGCGGAGTGGCTCGCGTCGAGGGCCCGGCTGCGCGATGACTTCGACATCGATGTCATCGATCTGGCCACCGCCTGGCTGCCGGATGTGATGTCCACCGAACTCTCGGCCCGTAAACCGCAGGCGGTGCAGGACCTCGCGCCGTGGCTGGCCGCGGCCGACGCGTTCGTCGTGGTCACGCCCGAGTACAAGCAGAGCTTTCCCGCGTCCTTGAAGAGTGCCATCGACTGGTACGACAAGGAGTGGCACGCCAAGCCGGTCGGATTCCTCTCCTACGGCGGGGCGTCGAGCGGACTGTGCGCCGTCGCCCAGCTCCGGCAGGTCTTCGCCGAGGCCCACGCGGTCACGGTCCGGGAGACCGTCAGCTTCCACGACTACCAGGACCGCTTCGACGCACATGGCCGGCCCTTCGACATCGAGGCCGGTCACGAGGCCGCCCGCGCCATGCTCGACCGGCTCGGCTGGTGGGCCCGCGCGCTGCGCCAGGCGCGCACGGTCGAACCGTACGAACGCGCAACGGACCTTTGCTTAGGAGAGTGACCCGTGCAGAGCGGAGGGAGAAGCGTCATGGACACCAAGTGGTTCAGACGGTACGACCGGACGGACGCCGGTGATCCCGGCCGTCCCAGGCTGATCTGTTTCCCGCACGCGGGCGGCGCGGCCAGCGCCTATGCCGGTCTGTCGCGCCAACTGTCGCCGGATCTCGATGTGTTCGCCGTGCAGTATCCCGGCCGGCAGGACCGCAGACACGAGACACCGGAGCGCGGGATCACCTCGCTCGCCGGGCGTATCGCCCAGCGGCTGCTCGAAGGGACCGCCGGGCCCTATGCCCTCTTCGGGCACAGCATGGGAGCGCTCGTCGCCTACGAGACCGCCCGCGCGCTCCAGCAGTGCGGCGCGCCCGCTCCCGTCCGCCTCTTCCTCTCGGGCCGCGGTGTCCCGGGCACGACGGCCGGCCCGCATGACCAACTCGACGGCGACGGCGCGATCCTGGCCGCCGTGCGGCGTCTGGGCGGCACCGACGCCGGAGTGCTGGACGATCCGGAACTGGTCGCCATGGCCCTTCCTCCGCTGCGGGCCGACTACGGCGCGCTGGCCTCCTACCGCTGGACTCCCGATCCCCAACTGCACACACCGGTCAGCGTCTTCGTCGGAGCCGACGATCCGGTGGTTCCGGTCGAGGAGGCGCGGGCGTGGTCCGAGTGCACCGCGCTGGAGAGCGAGACGCTCGTCTTTCCCGGCGGCCACTTCTATCTGGGCGGACAGCTCGACAAGGTGGCCGAGGCGATCACGGACCGGATGGCGGTCCGGCCGACCGGACGGGATGTGTCGCGGACCTAGGGCGTGTTTCGAAAGTCCCGCCTGGCCCGCGACGCCCGGCACACGCGCTCGCCGCGTTGTCGGAGTCGTCCAAGTACGGCCGGGCCATCGACAACGACGATCCTCCGCCTTGC
>NZ_FMDK01000546.1 GCF_900091995.1 Streptomyces sp. MnatMP-M17 | reverse complement strand
CTGCCCTGCCGCTTCAGCCGCTCCGCGGCCTCCCGTCCGGTGCGCCCCGCCGGCTCCACCTCGGCCAGCTCGTCCAGCGGGCCCAGCATCCAGCCATCGCCGCTGTGCACCTGTCGCGGTGTCGCCGGATCGAACAGCGCGAAGAGGCGCTCGGAGATCTGCTCGGGCTCCGCACCGCCGAACAGCGCCAGATCGGTGAGTTCGTGTCCGCCGCTGTGCAGCGCGTCCTCGTCCAGCACCACCGTGTCGACCTGGCCGAGCCGGCGCAGCGCGCTCCGGTCCATGGCCACGACACCGCGCCGGGCCAGGAATCTGCCGAGGCTGGTCGCGAAGCCCTCCCGTCCGGCGCCCGGCGCCTTCGGTACGGAGGACAGCGCGACGGCCAGGGCGCGTCGGGGACCGGCGTACGGCAGGGCCGCGGCGCCGGCCAGCACGCTGAACGCCATGGTCCGCTCCGCGTAGCGGGCGGTGACGTCCTGGCGCGTGGGGCCCGGCCGTTCCACCACGATCGGGTCGGCCGCCGCGTGACCGGGACCGCGCACCAGGCGCTCCTCCGCCCTGGTCCACGCCTTGCGGTGCGCGTCGGCCTCCTGCCACTGCGCCACGCGCTGGACCACGTCCAGTACGAGCCCTTCACCGCGCGTGGCCACGCCCTGCGCGAGAGCGCTGAGGACGGGCAGCAGCGACTCGGCCTGTTCCTGACCGGTCAGCCCCTTCGTGGTCCACTTCCGCAGCCGCGGATGATGCTGTACGGCCGTGGCCAGCGCACCGACCTCGGCCGGCAACTGCGTCCACGGCGACAGGCTCGTCACGGCGGTGAGCAGCAGTCCCACGGTGTCGGCGGCCAGCGCCGGGAGCGACTGCCGCCGGCGCGGCGCCTCGGACGGGTGGTGCGGCTCGGGGCTCCATTCGTCGAACTCGTCCGGCTCGGCCGCCGGCGCGGCGGTGTGCTCCTCGGCGTGGGCGACGATCCGGATCAGCTCGTGCTCGGGCGGCGGCGTTGAGGCCAGCGAAACGACCACCCGCTCGGACGGCGCGTTCACCCGCGCCCACAGCACGCCCGGATGCTCCTCAAGGGCGCGCTCGACAGACCGGGCGACCCATGTCCCTCGCGGCCCGTGCACGCCTCGGACCTCGATATGGGAACGGTTCTCCCGTGACCACACATCGCGCCGGTCCAGACCCACCAGCGCACCGGCCGCGACCGCCGTACCGCGTACACAGGCGGCCAGCGCACCCGCCACGCCACCGGCCATCACCGCCGGCGAGGGAAGCTCCGGCAGGCGCACCTCTGACAGCAACGGCATCGGCACCAACCTCCCGGTTTGGAATCCGCTTCGACCCGAACCCGCCTTATCGTGACCCGGCCATCGCCCGCCCGCTCGCCGGGCGAGCCATACGGCTCAGGCGCGGCTCGGCCCAGGTAACTCGGCCTCGGCTCCGGCGCGCATGCCCTTGGCCTCCACGGGTATACTTTGTGCTTATAAGGTATGAATGCGCCTATTCCTATCGAAGTGTGGATGTGAGAATCATGACCACGCCCACCGCAACGGAGAAGCGCACGCGCACGGGAACCACGAAGGCATCGCGCGCCGCCGCGAGAACGAAGAAGTCCGCGAGGCAGACGGACAGGGCGCCTGCCGCGTCGCGGAAGAACCGCAAGGGCAAGACGAGCGCGAAGAGCCATGGCACGCGCACCTTCACCGTCACCGTTCCCTCCCTCCCCTCCCTCGACGAGGTCACCGACGACGCGGCCAAAGCGGCGAAGGTTCCCGTAAAGGTGGCCCGCGAAGTGCTGCCCGCCAAGGGCGGATTGCCTCTCTACGTGGGCCTCGGCGCCATGGGCGCCGTAGGTGTCCTCGAATGGCCCGTCGCGGTGGGCATCGGCATCGGTTACGCCGTCCTCCGCGGCAGGAACGGCCCTCTCAGCCCGGCCACCTCCTCGAAGTGACCGCCCGCGGGAGGTCATGTCCCGGGCGGCAGGGCATGGCTGGCATGGCGGAATCCGCCGTTGCTCTTGTGCCATGGCCGCAGCAGGATGACCTTCATGGGGAACCTGGGGGAGCTGTCGCCGTACGAAGCCCGGGACGCGGCCGGCTTTGTCGAGTCGATGCAGCAGCTCAAGGAGCGTTCGGGGCTGACGTATCGCCAACTGGAGGAGCGGGCCGCCCGAAGCGGTGATGTGCTGGCGCGCAGCACACTGGCCGACATCCTGCGACGTACGAGCCTGCCGCGACCCGACGTGCTGGCCGCGTTTGTTCGCGCCTGCGGAGACGGGCAGCGGGTCGGCGCCTGGCTGGACGCGAGGGAACGGATCGCCGCGGGTACGGCCTTGCCTGCCGGCGCGCCGGACCCCGGGGCCGAGCCCGGGCCCGAGGCCTCGGCCGAGGCCGGAGCCCAGCCGGACGCCGAGTCCGAGACACAACCGCGGACCGAACCATCCACGGTCTCGCGGCCACGCCGGCCCAAGGGCCGTACGGTCGCGCTCGCGGCCTCGCTCATGGTCCTGCCGCTCGCCCTGGTCGCCTGGGCATTACTCCCGGACAACTCCGCCGATCCGGGCGCGCCGACTGCTCCTGCCACCGCTTCCCGGACTCCCGCCGACGGCTGGGTCACCATCCGTCCCGCCCGTACGCCCGACCTCTGCCTGACCGACGGACGCGACCGCGACGGCGCGTACGCCAGCGCCGTCGCCGTCCAACTCCCATGCGCCCAGGCCACCGTGCCGCGCACCTACCTGGAACCGGTCGGCGAAGGCCTGTACCGCATCCAGTGGCACCATCCTCAGGAGGGAAGAGGATGTCTGACGGTCATGAGCACCGGTCCGGTCAAGGGCATGCTGGAGCCCCGGGACGACTGCGCCCGGGCCACGCTATTCCTTCTGCAACCCACAGCCGCCGACAGCACCGGGAGTTTCCTCCTCCGTCCCGCCAACAGCAGCCGCTGCACCGGCATCGCCGACGACGACACCGCCGAGGGAGCCGAGGCGACCGAAGAACGCTGCACCGGCGCGGCCGACCAGCGGTTCCTCATCCGGGCAGGCTGACCGCCCTCACCACGGACGGACCGGACGCCTGGACGTCAGGCTTCCGTAAGGCGGTCCGGCCTTCTCGGAGCGGTGGGAGTGCACTGGGATTGGCGCATGACCACTCCAGCCCGGCTCCCCCGCTTCCGGGGAACACTGCACGATCCGCGAACAGCCACGGTGGTGGGACGGCTTCTGGGCATCGCCGTTCTTCTCTGCTTCCTCACCGGGTTGATCTCCCACTACCTCCAGGAACCGCCGGCACTGTTCTCCGGGCATCTGCCGACACGCCCTGTCTCCGGGTACCGCGTCACCCAAGGCCTCCACATCATCAGCGGAATCGCGGCCGTTCCGCTGCTGCTGGTCAAGCTCTGGACGGTCTACCCGCAACTCTTCCAGTGGCCGCCGGTGCGCTCCGTGGCACACGCCCTGGAGCGGCTCTCCATCGCCGTCCTGGTGGCGGGCACACTGCTGGAGTTGTTCATCGGGCTGCTCAACACCGTTCAGTGGTATCCGTGGCCGTTCAGTTTCCGCCAGGTCCACTGGGCCCTGGCATGGGTGATCACCGGCTCGCTGCTGATCCATCTCGGTGTCAAGGCGCCCACGATCGCCCAGCACTGGCGGCGCCACGCCCGTACGGCGCCCGACGCGGACGCGGACGCGGACCGGCGGGCGTTGATGTGGGGACTGGCCGCGGCGGTGGGCGCCGTAACACTCGTCACCGCCGGTCAGAGTGTGACACCGCTGAAGGATCTGGCGCTGCTCTCGCCTCGCGATCCCGATGCGGGGCCTCAGGGCCTGCCGGTCAACCGCACCGCTCACGCTGCCGGGATCAGCCGTGCCGCGATGCGGAACTGGAGGCTGTACGTGGGTGGTCCGCGGCCGTACGAGCTGACGCTCCGTCAATTGTGTGCGATGCCACAGCACTCCGTGGAACTGCCCATCGCGTGTGTGGAGGGCTGGTCGAAATCGGCGCACTGGGAGGGCGTGCGCATCAGGGATCTGCTGGCCCGTGCCGGTGTCGAGGACGGAGCGCGTCTGCGCATCGTGTCTCTGGAGACCCGGGGAGGATACGGCATCACAGAGATGGACAGCGCCTACACCCGCGACGGACTGACACTCCTCGCCCTGCGCCTCAACGGCCAGGTCCTCTCCCCCGACCACGGATATCCGGCACGTGTCATCGCGCCCGACCGGCCGGGTGTGCTGCAGACCAAGTGGGTCACGCGGCTGGAGGTACTGGCATGAAGATGCTCCTGATCCGTACCGTGCTCTGCTCCGTCGGCCTCGCCGTGATCACCTTCGGCCTCCACGAGTTCTACGACCGGGCCCGGCCGGACCTCGGTGTCATTCTCGGCGTGGCCCTGTGGCTCGCGGGCGGTGTGGTCCTGCACGACGGTCTCCTCGTCCCCGCCGTGATGGCAGTGGGGCTGCTCATCCACCGCTCGCCACTGCGTCCGGTGCTGCGAGGCGGTCTGCTGACCGTATGCTGTCTGACTCTGATCGCTCTGCCTGCGCTGCTGAGGCCCGGACCGCGTGCCAATCCCACGGTCCTTCCGTCCAACTACCCGCTCAACTGGGCCATGGCGGTCTGCGTCGCCCTTCTCGGCACGGCATGCGTCGCGTACGCCACCCGGCGCCGGCGCGGGCAACGGTCAGGCTGACACCGTCTTGCGCACCGGCTCGCTTTCAGGGCTCCGGCCCGCCGCCGCCCGCCGCCGTCGTACGGCCCATCCGGCC
>NZ_FMDK01000265.1 GCF_900091995.1 Streptomyces sp. MnatMP-M17 | reverse complement strand
CGCCGGCCCGCTGGCGGCCCTGGCGGTTCCGGATGTCGAACGACGTCTGGGGCACTCCGGTCGTCGACGGCGAGCTGCTCTATGTCACCTCCTTCGAGGTGCACGCGCTGGACGTGGGCACCGGGCGCCGTCAGTTCAAGACCAGGGACGTGGCCTGGGCGATGGCCGTCGCCGGAGGCCGTATCCACGCCTCCGACGGGCCGACGCTGTACGCACTCGACGGCAAGGACGGCAGCGAGCGCTGGCGGCTGCGCACCGACGCCTGGGTGTACTCCCTCAAGGTCGACCGCGGCACGGTCGTCACCGGTACGCGCGGCGGCGGTGTCCAGGCGTGGGAGGCGTCCACCGGCGAGAAGCTGTGGGAGACCGCCGGGGCCCAGACGGACTTCGAGACGCCCGAGGCCGGGCCCGCGGTCTTCGACGGCACGGTGTACGTGTGGAAGGAGGCCCGGCTGCTGGCGCTGGACGCGCGCTCGGGCGCCGAGCTGTGGTCGTATCCCATCGGTGACGCCGCCTCCTGCGGTGGCGTGCCCGTACGGGTCAGGCCCGGCTCCGACGGCCATCTGTATGTCTCCGCCGGTACGCGCGTCCTGTCGGTCGAGATCGGGACCGGCCGGGTGCGCTGGCACTTCGAGGCGCCCGCGGTCTTCCTCTCGCCGCCGGCCTTCGCGCCCGGTCCCGCGGTCACGGGCGGCGGTGTCTATCTCGCCGACTATCTCGGCACGGTGTACGCGCTGGACGCCGCCACCGGCAAGGACCGCTGGCGTATCGCGACGGAGTCCCGCCAGTCGATCGAGCCGGTGCTCGTCGCCGACGGCAATGTGCATGTCGGCAGCGGCAGCGCGCTGTACACGCTGGACGCGGTGACGGGCACGCCCAAGTGGCGCTTCGCGGCGGGCGGCGAGGTCATCGGCGCTCCGGTCGTCGCGGACGGCAGGCTGCACTTCGGCTCGGCGGACCATGTGCTGTACACGCTGGACGCGAGCGGCGGGCAGCTCCGCTGGAAGCTGGCGACGGGCGGCGAGATCACGGGCTCGCCGGTGGCGCGGCGAGGTGTGGTGTACGCGTGCAGCAAGGACCGGTGTGTGTACGCGCTGGACGCGGTGAAGGGAACGGCGACGGGGCGCGGGTCGCGGTAGCGGCGACTTGCGGGCTTGCGGCTGAGGCTGACTGCGGCTGGGCTCAGTGGCGCGGGGGATCGTCGTCCCGGGGTTCGGCGCGGCCGTCGTTGACGGGCAGGGACTGGGTGTCGCCGTCCTGGGACTGGTTCTGCTGGTTCTGCCAGTCCTGCTGGTTCTGCTGGGGCTCGTCGTACTGCGGAGGCCCGAACTTGTGGGGCCCTTCCCATGGATGCCCGTAACCCGGTGGCTGGTAGGGCTGGGGCTGCGCCTGGCCGTACGGATGCGCTCCGTACGAGTCCCAGTCCTCGTCCTGCGGCGCGTACTGCTGCGGCGCGTACTGCTGCGGCGCGTACTGCTGTGGCGCGTATTGCTGCGGCGCGGCCTCCGGGGCCGGGTAGTGCGCGCGGCGACCGCTCATCACCAGCGCGGCCAGCAGCAGCACCACTCCACCACCGAGGGCGTACGCGACACCGAGGCCCAGCCCGGTACCGCCGCCGCTGATGCTGAGCCCGTTCGACACCTGGCCCTGGCGCACCATCCACAGGACCGTGAAGCCCAGAACGATCAGCCCGGCCAGCGCCACCAGCAGCCGCGATCGCAGCACCAGTCCGATCAGCGTGACGAGCGCGGCGACGGCGAAGGGGAGCAGCAGCGAGACCGCGACCGCGGAGCTGGTGGCGGTGATGCCGTTGATCAGGTCGGCGACGCGGTAATCATGCCCTCGACGGCCGTCGAACCAGATGAGGAACGGGCTCAGTACGGCCGCCGCCGCGGCGGCGAGAGCGAGGATCGACCCGATGATGTTGCGGACCATCGCCGCCTCCTGACCACGGGTGTACGGATCCCGCTCCCGGTGCACGACGCTACGCCGGGTGCCGGAGGCGCGCCATGCGACGGCTGGGGCGTACGGGCAGGCGCGGGGGGCGTACGGGCAGGTGCGGGGAGGTACTGGCGGGTGCGGGCGCGCTGTTAAGGTGTCGCGCGCGATTGGCAGGTCCATGAGTGACAACGGGGGAGGGCTCGGTTTTGCTGCGTCGACATATGAAATTCGCGGCCGTACTGGTCGTGGTGGTGCTGGCCCTGACGGGATTCTCGTCGGGCAAGGGGTCGGGCAAGGGAAAGAGCAAGGGATCGAGCAGCAGCGGCGGAGGCGGCTGCTCCAGCTCGAAGAAGTCGAACGGCGGCTATGCGGGCGCGGGCTCGGGTTCGCACTACGACGACGATGACGACTACGGCTCCGGCTCGTCCAGCGGCTCGACGGCCGATCCGTACGCCACGTCCACCACGTCCGGCACCGTCCAGGCCCGTATCGTCACCTGCGTCCGCAAGGCGAGCGGCAAGCGCAAGGCGGTCACCTACGCGACCGTGCGCGTGGACACACCCTCGGGCACGACAGGCCTCTACGAGATAGACGTCGACTTCAAGGACGCGTCGGGCACGGTCGTCGACAACGCCGACACGGAAGTGACCCTGGAAAGCGGCGAGTCAAGGACGCTCCGGGTCACGATGGACTCCCCGAAGCAGGTATCCCGCGTACGCACCTGCGAGGCGAGGGCCACAGCCCGAAGCTGACCGCCGGGCGGGCGCGGGACGCCGGGCGGACACCGACAGAGGGGCCGAGCGAAACGCTCGGCCCCTCTGTCGCTTCCCCCGGATCCCCCCGGATCCCCCGTGTTGTGCGCTACTTCCCCCCGTAAATCTCGCGGCCGCGACGGCTCCCCCTCCGCGCCGTCGCGGCCGCTCCCCGTCGGGAACTGGTCAGGGCTTGGGCGGGGCGGGTGCGTGGTTGTCCATCGTCGTCAGGACTTCCTCCGCCGGCTCGTCGGCCGCCGCTTCGTCGTCCTTGTCCTCGGTGTTCGGGAGTCCGTTCGGCGGAAGGATCGGCGCGTGGTTGTCCATCGTGGTCAGACCGTTCGCCGGAGTGCTCGGCGTGTGGTTGTCCGCGGTGGTCAGCAACGCCTTCGCGGGCGTGGAAGGCGCGTGGTTGTCCATCGTCTTGATGTCGTCGTTGTTCTCGGCGCTCATGGTGCGACTCCCCTGGTTGGGCACTGGCTTTGAGGTCCTCTGCCCGGCGGCTCCCCCGGGGGCCGCCGGACAGAGACTGGGAGGCTCACTCGGACTCCGGTGTCCTCCAGTGATCCGCCTGCCCCCCGACGCGACGGATCGATGCACCGAGCATGGCGGCTGGGCATAAACATTCGATGAACGCGCATCCGCGAGCGCTCAAGCGGCGCTGAGCGGGGTGAGAAGCCCGCTCACCTCGGTGGCCTCGGGCGCGTCGACCGACTCGTACAACGCCAGCGCCTCGTGCCAGCAGACACGGGCGCGGTCCGACTGGCCGAGGATCTCCAGCGCCCGGCCCAGCACCGTCAGAACGCCGGCGCGAATACGGTCACCACCGATGCAGCCGAACGCGAGGGCCTGCTCGGCGTGCTGCGCCGCGTGGGCGGGCCGCTTGGCCGCGAGATGCACCTCGGCCATCCGGAAGAGAGTCGTCCCTTCCCACAGCCGCTGCCGGTTCTTGCCGAAGTTCGTCAGCGCCTCGTCCAGCTCTTCCAGCGCCTCTTTGTGACGCCCGGCATGAGTGAGAGCCACGCCGAGGGCATATCGGGCGTTCGCGAGGCGCACGGTGAGCCCGAGCCGGTCGTATATGCCTACGCCCTCCTGCGCGAGGGCGATGGCCTTGGCGGTACGGCCGAGCGAGAGCTGCGTACGGGAGAGGTTGCACAGGGCGCTCGCCTCGCCCGGGATGTTCCGGTCCGCGCGCGAGTCCTCGATCGCCTGGCGCAGATACGACTCCGCTTCATTGTGCCGTCCCTGGATGAACGCGATGATGCCCCGGTCGTTGTTGGCCCAGAAGACGGGCGCCGGATCGTCGGCCGCCCGTGCCAGCAGTTTGGCCTGCCGGGCCTCCTCGTCCGCCTCCTCGTAACGGCCCGCGACGAGATAGACGTTGGTGAGCGTCGTCCGGGCACGTCCCTCGGCACGGTGGTCGCCCATCGCGTGGGCGGCCCGCCGCGCGGAGAGCGCCGCGGACTCGTACTGCTTGGAGTTGGCGCCCGACTCCGCCAGATCCTTCGCGGCCCACAGCAGATCGACGGCCCGGCGCAGTTGGCGCCCGCGCGACGCCTGCTGCGCGCAGGCCAGCACGCAATTCGCCTCGGTGTAGAGCCAGTCCAGGGCCGTCTGCCGGTCGGTGAAGGGCATGCCCTCGTACGCCGTCGGCTCCAGATGGTCCACCAGACGGTCCCCCGGCCGCTCCAGTGCGTACACCCGTGCCGCCGTCGCCAGGTAGAAGTCCAGCAGCCGCGACATCGCCGACTCCCGTTGCGACGGCGGCTGTTCGTCGCGTTCCGCGCAGGCGCGGGCGTAGAGGCGTACGAGGTCGTGGTAGCGGTAGCGGCCCGGGGCCGCGGATTCCACGAGGGACGTGTCGACCAGGGACTCCAGGAGGTCCTCCGCGTCCTGGAGCGGCAGGTCCAGGACGGCGGCGGCAGCGGCCAGGGAGAGGTCCGGGCCGTCCGCCAGGCCCAGCAGCCGGAAGGCGCGCGCCTGGGCCGGCTCCAGCGCTCCGTAGCCGAGTTCGAACGTCGCCTTGACCGCGAGGTCGCCCGCCTGGAGCTCGTCCAGCCGGCGCCGCTCGTCCGCGAGCTTCGCCGCGAGGACCGAGACCGTCCAGGTGCGGCGGGGC
>NZ_FMDK01000545.1 GCF_900091995.1 Streptomyces sp. MnatMP-M17 | reverse complement strand
ACGGCCGTGCCGCGCACCGGTGGCTCCTCCAACCGCGTACGGGCCCGGCTCGCCCGGCTCGGCGTGCAGCGCTCCTCGCCGTACAACCCCGTCCTGGAGCCGCTGCTGCGGACCGTGCGCGGCAACGATCCCAAGATCGAGACCGCGACGCTGCGCCAGATCGAGAGCGCCTACCAGGTAGCCGAGCGCTGGCACCGAGGCCAGAAGCGCAAGAGCGGCGATCCGTACATCACCCATCCACTCGCGGTGACGACCATCCTCGCCGAGCTGGGCATGGACCCGGCCACTCTGATGGCCGGTCTGCTGCATGACACCGTGGAGGACACCGAGTACGGCCTGGACACCCTGCGCCGTGACTTCGGTGACCAGGTCGCGCTGCTCGTCGACGGTGTCACCAAGCTGGACAAGGTCAAGTTCGGCGAGGCCGCGCAGGCCGAGACCGTACGCAAGATGGTCGTCGCCATGGCCAAGGACCCGCGCGTCCTGGTCATCAAGCTCGCCGACCGGCTGCACAACATGCGCACCATGCGCTATCTCAAGCGGGAGAAGCAGGAGAAGAAGGCCCGCGAGACGCTGGAGATCTACGCGCCACTGGCCCATCGGCTGGGCATGAACACCATCAAGTGGGAGCTGGAGGACCTCGCCTTCGCGATCCTCTACCCGAAGATGTACGACGAGATCGTCCGGCTGGTCGCCGAGCGTGCGCCCAAGCGCGACGAGTATCTGGCCATAGTGACCGACGAGGTCCAGTCCGATCTGCGCGCCGCCCGGATCAAGGCCACCGTCACCGGCCGCCCGAAGCACTACTACAGCGTCTACCAGAAGATGATCGTCCGCGGCCGGGACTTCGCGGAGATCTACGACCTGGTGGGCATCCGTGTCCTCGTCGACACCGTCCGTGACTGCTACGCGGCGCTCGGCACCGTCCACGCCCGGTGGAATCCGGTGCCCGGACGGTTCAAGGACTACATCGCGATGCCCAAGTTCAACATGTACCAGTCGCTGCACACGACGGTCATCGGGCCCAACGGCAAGCCGGTCGAGCTCCAGATCCGTACGTTCGACATGCACCGCCGCGCCGAGTACGGCATCGCCGCGCACTGGAAGTACAAGCAGGAGGCCGTCGCCGGCGCCTCCAAGGTGCGTACGGACGTACCGAGGAACGCGGGCAAGGGCGCGGGCCAGGACACCGTCAATGACATGGCGTGGCTGCGCCAGCTGCTGGACTGGCAGAAGGAGACCGAGGACCCGAGCGAGTTCCTGGAGTCGCTCCGCTTCGACCTGTCGCGCAACGAGGTCTTCGTCTTCACGCCCAAGGGCGATGTCATAGCGCTGCCGGCCGGTGCCACTCCGGTCGACTTCGCGTACGCCGTGCACACGGAGGTCGGCCACCGCACCATAGGAGCCCGGGTCAACGGGCGGCTCGTACCGCTCGAATCGACTCTCGACAACGGCGATCTGGTCGAGGTCTTCACCTCCAAGGCCTCCGGAGCCGGTCCCTCGCGCGACTGGCTGGGCTTCGTCAAATCCCCGCGCGCCAGGAACAAGATCCGCGCGTGGTTCTCCAAGGAGCGCCGCGACGAGGCGATCGAACACGGCAAGGACGCCATCGCGCGCGCGATGCGCAAGCAGAATCTGCCGATCCAACGCATCCTCACCGGAGACTCGCTGGTCACGCTGGCGCACGAGATGCGCTATCCCGATATCTCGTCGCTGTACGCGGCGATCGGCGAGGGCCATGTGGCCGCGCAGGGCGTCGTACAGAAGCTGGTGCAGGCCCTCGGCGGCGAGGAGGCGGCCAACGAGGACATCGCCGAGAGCGCGCCGCCCTCGCGTGGACGCACCAAGCGCCGCTCCAACGCCGATCCGGGCGTGGTCGTCAAGGGCGTCGAGGATGTCTGGGTCAAGCTGGCCCGCTGCTGTACGCCGGTTCCCGGTGACCCGATCATCGGCTTTGTCACCCGAGGCAGTGGTGTCTCGGTGCACCGCGCCGACTGCGTCAATGTGGACTCGCTCTCCCAGCAGCCCGAACGGATCCAGGGCGTCGAGTGGGCACCCACCCAGTCCTCGGTCTTCCTGGTCGCCATCCAGGTCGAGGCGCTGGACCGCTCCCGGCTGCTCTCGGACGTCACGCGTGTGCTGTCCGACCAGCATGTGAACATCCTGTCGGCGGCGGTGCAGACCTCGCGCGACCGGGTGGCCACCTCACGGTTCACCTTCGAGATGGGCGATCCGAAGCATCTCGGGCATGTGCTGAAGGCGGTACGGGGCGTGGAGGGCGTGTACGACGTCTACCGGGTCACCTCGGCGCGCAGGCCGTCGTAGCCGCCAGGCACGCCGTAGCGCCAGCACGCTGTGGGACCAGCACGCCGTAGCACCAGGCATGCGGTGGGACCAGGCGCAGGGCAACGCCGAAGGGCGCCTCGTACGGCAGGTACGGGGCGCCCTTCGGCGTTACGGATACCGCGGTGGTTCTCAGCCTTCTCAGCCGCCGAACTCCTGGAGGCCCTTCAGCGCCTGGTCCAGCAGCGCCTGGCGGCCCTCCAGCTCCTTGGCGAGCTTGTCCGCCCTGGCGTTGTTGCCCGCCGCGCGCGCCGCGTCGATCTGCGTACGCAGCTTGTCGACGGCCGCCTGGAGCTGGCCCGTCAGACCCGCGGCACGGGCACGCGCCTCCGGGTTCGTACGGCGCCACTCGTTCTCCTCGGACTCCTGAAGCGCCCGCTCCACCGTGTGCATCCGGCCCTCGACCTTGGGCCTGGCGTCGCGCGGCACATGCCCGATCGCCTCCCAGCGCTCATTGAGCGCCCGGAAGGCCGCCCTGGCCGCCTTGAGATCCGTGACCGGCAGCAGCCGCTCGGCCTCGACCGCCAGCTCCTCCTTGAGCTTCAGATTCTCGGTCTGCTCGGCGTCGCGCTCGGCGAAGACCTCGCCGCGCGCCGCGAAGAAGACGTCCTGGGCGCCGCGGAAGCGGTTCCACAGATCGTCCTCGGCCTCGCGCTGGGCGCGGCCCGCCGCCTTCCAGTCCGTCATCAGCTCGCGGTAACGGGCCGCCGTGGCGCCCCAGTCCGTGGAGCCGGAGAGCGACTCGGCCTCCGCGACCAGCTTCTCCTTGGTCTTACGGGCCTCCTCGCGCTGCGCGTCGAGCGCCGCGAAATGCGCCTTGCGGCGCTTGGAGAACGCCGAGCGCGCGTGCGAGAAACGGTGCCACAGCTCGTCGTCGGACTTCCGGTCCAGCCTCGGCAGGCCCTTCCAGATGTCCACCAGCGCCCTCAGCCGCTCGCCGGCCGAGCGCCACTGGTCGCTCTGGGCGAGCTGTTCCGCCTCGGTGACCAGCTCCTCCTTGGCGTGGCGCGCCTCGTCGGTCTGCTTCGCCCGCTGCGCCTTGCGCTCCTCACGGCGTGAGTCGACCGTCGCGATCAGCCCGTCGAGCCGTTTGCGCAGTGCGTCGAGATCACCCACGGCATGGTGTTCGTCGATCTGTCCGCGCAGATGGTCGATGGCTGTCGCCGCGTCCTTCGCGGACAGATCGGTGGTCTTCACCCGCCGTTCGAGGAGGTCGATCTCGACAACCAAGCCCTCGTACTTGCGCTCGAAATAGGCCAGGGCCTCCTCGGGAGAGCCTGCCTGCCACGATCCGACGACCTGCTCGCCCTCGGCCGTCCGCACGTACACGGTGCCCGTCTCGTCGACGCGGCCCCACGGGTCGCTGCTCACAGCGCCTCCTCCACCTGATGCCACCGGGGCAGTGCCCCGGGCATCATCCACAGTTTCCTGGGACGGGCTGCGCCCGCCCTGCACAACGCCAATCTAGGCGACCGGCCGCCCGGCTGTCCGCACTCAGCACGGCCGAAATTCAGAGGGTCACGCCTTGTCGACCGTGCCCTTCTCCACGGTGACGGCCTTCTTGGGCGCGCCGTCGCCCGTACCGCCGTCCACACCGGCCTCTGCCACGGCTTTCACGGTCTTGAGTCCGGTCTCGTCCATGGTCCCGAACGGCGTGTAGCTGGGCGGGAGTTTGGTGTCCTTGTAGACCAGGAAGAACTGGCTTCCGCCGGTGTGCGGCTGGCCGGTATTGGCCATTGCCACGGTTCCCGCCGGGTACGTGACGGTGCCGTCCGCGGCCGGCTTGCCGAGGGCGGTCAGATTCTCGTCGGCGATCGTGTAGCCGGGACCGCCGGTCCCGTCGCCCTTCGGATCGCCGCACTGGAGGACGAAGATGCCCTGCGTGGTCAGTCGATGACACTTCGTGTTGTCGAAGTAGCCCTTGTCCGCGAGGGCCTTGAAGGAGTTCACCGTCTCCGGTGTCTTCTTGGCGTCCATCGTGATCGCGATGTCGCCCTGGTTCGTCTTGAGCGACAGTGTGTACTTCGACGACTTGTCGATCGCCATCTTCGGCGCGGGCGCGCTGCTCTCCGTCTCCGACGGCGACGGAGTCGGCTCCGCGGACGCGGAGGCGTCCGGCGCGGACGCCTTGTTCTCGCTGTCTCCGCCGGTCAGCCCGCCGGAGGCCCACGCGGCGGCGCCGCCGACGACCACGACGGCCAGTACGGCGGCGATGACGGTGTTGCGGCGCTTCGCCTTCTTCCTGGCCTCCGCCCGGCGCTGCTGCTGCCGCTCGAACTTCTCCCGGGCGAGCTGCCGCCGCCGCTGATCGTTGTTGACCACCGGGTCTACTCCTCGTTGTCTAAGTGATCCTGCCGGTCCGGCCGCACGGGCCCCAGGCCCTGTCCGGACCTAGCCCCGTACGGTATCTGGGTTGGCTGTGGAATGAGCAGCGCCGGTAGGCTCTGATCTGCTGCATTCCTCCGACGGACGACATATAAGGACGATCGTGCTCATTGCCGGGTTCCCCGCCGGGGCCTGGGGGACCAACTGCTATCTGGTCGCCCCCGCCGCGGGTGAGGAGTGCGTGATCATCGACCCGGGCCATCAGGCCGCGCAGGGTGTCGAGGACGCGGTGAAGAAGCATCGGCTCAAGCCCGTTGCCGTCATCCTCACCCATGGGCACATCGACCATGTCGCCTCGGTCGTCCCGGTGTGCGGAGCCCATGACGTACCGGCGTGGATCCATCCCGCGGACCGGTACATGATGAGCGACCCGGAGAAGGCACTCGGCCGCTCGATCGGGATGCCGTTGATGGGCGAGCTGACCGTGGGGGAGCCGGACGATGTCCAGGAGCTCACCGACGGCGCCCAACTGAGGCTGGCGGGCCTGGAGTTGACCGTCGCGCACGCGCCCGGCCATACCAAGGGGTCGGTGGCGTTCGGAATGCCCGAGGCGTTCGGCGGGGCGGATATCCCGCCGGTCCTCTTCTCGGGCGATCTGCTCTTCGCCGGCTCCATCGGACGCACCGACATGCCCGGTGGCGACCACGCCGAGATGATCGAGTCGCTGGGCCGTGTGTGCCTGCCGCTCGACGACTCGACCGTGGTGCTGTCCGGCCACGGCCCCCAGACGACCATCGGCCGCGAGCGCGCCACCAATCCCTATCTCAGGGAAGTGGCCGCCGGCCACGGAAGCGGCCCCGACGCCGCTCCGCGACGAGGAATGTGACACACCGGATCACCATGAGCACTTTCCAGGCCCCCAAGGGCACCTACGATCTGATCCCGCCCGACTCCGCGGTCTTCCTCGCGGTCCGCGAGGCGATCTCCGCGCCGTTGAAGAACTCCGGCTACGGCTATGTCGAGACGCCCGGCTTCGAGAACGTCGAGCTGTTCGCCCGCGGTGTCGGCGAGTCCACCGACATCGTCTCCAAGGAGATGTACGCCTTCGAGACCAAGGGCGGCGACAAGCTGGCGCTGCGTCCCGAAGGCACCGCCTCCGTCCTGCGCGCCGCGCTGGAGGCCAATCTGCACAAGGCCGGGAATCTGCCGGTCAAACTCTGGTACTCCGGCTCGTACTACCGCTACGAGCGCCCGCAGAAGGGCCGTTACAGGCACTTCTCGCAGGTCGGCGCCGAGGCGATCGGCGCCGAGGATCCCGCACTCGACGCCGAGTTGATCATTCTGGCCGACCAGGCGTACCGCTCGCTCGGCCTGCGGAACTTCCGCATCCTGCTCAACTCCCTTGGCGACAAGGAGTGCCGGCCCGTCTACCGCGAGGCGCTCCAGGCCTTTCTGCGCGTTCTCGACCTGGACGAGGACACCCGCCGCCGTATCGAGATCAATCCGCTGCGCGTCCTCGACGACAAGCGCGCCGACGTACAGAAGCAGCTCGTCGGGGCGCCGTTGTTCCGCGACTATCTCTGCGACGCGTGCAAGGCCTACCACGAAGAGGTCAGGGAGCTGCTGACCGCGGCGGGAGTGGCGTACGAGGACGACGAGCGGCTCGTACGCGGTCTCGACTACTACACACGCACCACGTTCGAGTTCGTCCACGACGGTCTCGGCGCGCAGTCCGCGGTGGGCGGCGGCGGCCGGTACGACGGACTCTCCGAGATGATCGGCGGCCCCGCGCTGCCGTCCGTCGGCTGGGCGCTCGGTGTGGACCGTACGGTGCTGGCGCTGGAGGCCGAGGGGATCCGGCTCGATCTGCCGGGCGCCACCAGTGTCTTCGCGGTCCCGCTGGGCGAGGAGGCCAGACGGCGGCTCTTCGCCGTGGTCACCGAGCTGCGCAGGGCCGGGATCGCCGCCGACTTCGCGTACGGCGGCAAGGGCCTCAAGGGCGCCATGAAGAACGCCAACAGGTCCGGTGCCCGCTACACGATCGTCGCGGGCGAGCGCGATCTCGCCGAGGGCGTGGCCCAGCTCAAGGACATGGAGAGCGGCGAGCAGGCACCGGTCGCGCTCGACGCCCTGGTGACGGAGCTGACACGGCGGCTGCGCGGCTGAGTGCCCCGGAGAGGGCCGTTCGGTCCCTCCCCGGACCCACAGACCCGTGGGGCACAATGAGTCCGCGCCGCCTGCGGACGACGGCGTGCCCCACGGCACCGGAGTGAGGGAACGGCGGATATGACGAGTGCGGCACTGGACGAAGTCTCCTCCGAGCGGGAGGAACGGAGCGCCGCCGGAACGGTCGGCGGCGGCCGTGCGTTCGCGCTGCTGCTGGTGATCACCGGCGCCGCCGGCCTGCTGGCGGCGTGGGTGATCACGCTCGACAAGTTCAAGCTGCTTGAGGACCCGAACTTCACGCCGGGATGCAGTCTCAATCCCGTGGTCTCCTGCGGCAATGTCATGAAGAGCGAGCAGGCGTCGGTCTTCGGCTTCCCGAATCCGATGCTCGGGCTGGTGA
>NZ_FMDK01000328.1 GCF_900091995.1 Streptomyces sp. MnatMP-M17 | reverse complement strand
TCGCCGCGACCCTCGCCGGTCCGGCGGGCCCGGCCGCCCCGGCCGCCGCGCCCTGTCCGGTCCGCAGCTCCGTCTCCAGCGCGTCGGTCATCGGGATCAGCGCGTCCAGCAGCGTCTTGTCGCCGAGATCGGACCGGCCTCGTACCTTGATGCCCTCGGCGGCAGCACGCAGCATGGCGATCGCGTCCGCGCCGCCCAGTTCGGACCAGGACCGTTCGTTGACGGCCCCGGCCGCCCGGAGGAACGCCGTGCCCCACAGCGGTCCCGAGGTCCCGCCCACCCGTTTGGAGATCACCAGGGCCACTTTCTTCAGGAACACCGACGGAGAATCGCGGTCGAAGGTGTCCCAGTCCGCGAGCACGATCTCGAAGCCCCGTGCGAGCGAGTATCCGAAGTCGCCGTCGCCCACGACGGCGTCGAGTTCGCCGAATTCGCGTTCGTTGTCCACCGCCGTCTGCGCGATGGTCCTGACGACGAACTCCAGATCGCTGTCACTCTCGCCGCCACGGACACTGCCCGTGTCGACACCGCTGGTGCCGCGCCCGTCGCGGCGCTCGCTGCTGCGGTCACTGCCGCTGTCTGTTGTCGAAGACATGTCGTCTCTCCTGACTCCTGACTGGCCTGCGTCACTTCGCGCCGGGGGCAGCGGAGAGCAGGAATTCGAGATCGGCGAGCCGGACGAAGGGACGCGGATCCGCACCGAGCGGATCGCTCAGCACCTCCGTGGTGATCTCCTTCCGCGCGGGATCCGTGGGATCGGCGGAATCGGCGGGATCGCCCAGGGACGACACGACCAGCAGCGCGCCGCTGAAGTCCTCCTCGCCGGTGTAGGCGCTGGGTGTCACCACACATCCGAGGCCCGCGTCCAGCGCCGAACGCAGCCCGTTCCGGCTGTCCTCGATCACGACGGTGCCCGTGGCGCCGAGCCCGAGCCGGTCCACCGCGTACAGATAGATGTCCGGAGCCGGCTTCTTGCGCGGGACGATGTCTCCGGCGAACACGGCGAAGCGCGCGGCGAGTCCGGGCCCGGCGGCGAGTTCCAGCACACTCCGTACGGCCGGCTCCGCCGAGGTGGAGGCGACGGCCAGCGTCCATCCGGCGGCATCGGCCTCGGCGGCGATCCGCCGTACGCCGGGCCTGGGCGGAATGGTGCCGCTCTGGATGATCCCGGTGTACACCTCGGTCTTGCGCCGGTGCCATCGCGCGATCTGCTCGTCGAGCGCGTCGGGATCGCTGGGCAGCCCGGCCGCGGCGATGAACTCGGGAGTGAGGAGCGTCTTCATACGCTCCTTGCCTCCGCCGACCTTCACCTTCTCGGCGTACTCGCGGTCGCTCCAGCGCACGGGCAGACCGAATTCCTTGAAGGTCTGGTTGAACGCCGGCAGATGCCCGTAGCGCTCGGTGTCGGCGAGTACTCCGTCGCAGTCGAAGACGAGGGCGGGCACGGTGTCACCCGGCCCGTCCGGCGCTGCCGAAGAGCGTCATGAGCGAGCCGGCCATTCCGATCACGTCCTGGCGCACGGAACGGAACAGGGACGGCGGATCCCATTTCTGTTTCTCCGCGGCCGATTCGAGAAAGGTGAGACTCGACTTCATAAATGTTTCCTTGAGGGCGGTCGAGATATTCACCTTCGCGCATCCTCGGGAAATGAGATCGTGGAACTGCTCGTCGGAAAGGCCGCTGCCACCGTGGAGCGCGATCGGCAGAGGATGTGCCGCGACAATGTCGGAGACCCGCTGGAAATCGAGTACCGGCGCGCGTTTGTAGGTACCGTGAGCGTTTCCGATGGCGGGCGCGAAAACGTCCACACGGGTCGTATCGAGGAATTCCAGCGCCACCTCCAGATCCTGCTGGGCAGCCGCCTTGTCGGTGCCGATGTCGTCCTCCACGCCCGTGATCGATTCGATCTCGCCCTCCACATGGGCGCCGTACGCACGGGCCTCGGCGACGACCTCCACCGTCTGCCGCATATTCTCCGCCACCGGCAGCCGGGAGGCGTCGAACAGCACGGAATTCCAGCCGCGCCGCAGACACTCGGTGATGACCGCACGCTCCGGACAGTGATCCAGATGCAGGCTGACCGGCACCTCGATACCCGCCGTCATCGATGTCCACATGGCATAGAGCACATCGCTGCCGATCGATTTGACCGTCTTGACGGACGTCTGCACGATCAAAGGCGAGGATTTCTCCACGGCCGCCGCGAGAACCGCCTCCATCGTGAGGTCGTTGAAGATATTGATGGCCGGCACACCATAACGCTCTTTGAAGGCGTCGGACAGAATGTCGGTCAGCGGCACGACAGACACATGGACTCCTGGGATCGGGCTCGCCCAATGGGGCCCGGCCCTTCTGGCGGGGGGCCGGACGCTCCAGATCCATTCCACGCCTGTCGGCCGGGCGCCGCCAGTCGGCCGGGTTCCGCCGCACGGCGCTCGAACGAAAGACCTTAGGGCCTCAGATGGTGCGGGCCACGACCTCGATGTTGTGGCCGTCCGGGTCGCGGACGTAGCAGGCGTAGTAGCCCGGTTCGTACTGCGGGAGGAGAGCCGGTTCGCCGAGTACGTCGACGCCCATCTCGACCGCGGTCCTGTGTACCTGGTCCACATGGTCGCGGCTGTCGGCGCCGAAGGCGACATGGAGTTCGCGATCGGTACGGCCCTCGGCCGGGATGATCCAGATATCCGCCTTCTCGCCTCGGCCGAGCCCTACGGTGTCGCCGTCCTCCGCGACGACCTGGGTGCCGCACGGCGCCAGCAGGCGTTCGTAGAAGGCACGGCTGGCCCGGACATCGCTCACCTGGAGTGTGATGTGGTCGATCATGTTTTCCAGTGTCATCGCGACCGCCTCCGAGGTACGGCAGAGACCTCTCGGCGAACGAGTGACACCGGGCGTACCGGCTACGGCGCCCTCCGGCTCATCTGCGTCCAACGGGCCGCTATCGCCTCCAGACGCTCCTGGTAACCTCCCTGATCCACCGTCAGGTCCCGCTCGGCCCGCGACCGGCAGCCGCAGCGGTCCCAACGGGCGGCCTCGCCGAGGGAGTCGGCGGACGGTGTCAGGGCGAACGTCTTGAGCGTGTCGATCAGCATGGGACGGCATACCGGGCAGCTGTCAGGGCGGGCGGTAACGACCTCACCGACCTGCGGGTTGTACCAGGACAGACTGAGGTCGCCGGCCTCGTCGGGCGCGTACGCCTCGATGGTGGCCGTCCGCAGCGCCCGGACAAGCAGCCATAAGGACGGCGGTTCCCACAGGCCCTGTTCATGCGCCCAGCCCAGCAGACTGCCCTGCTTCGCGCTGAGCGGGAAGAGCATCTGGATGGCGAAGCGGGCCGCGCGCGTGCCACGGATCGTGGCGAGTGTGTCCTCGTACGCCTCGGCCGGCGACAGGCCGAGCCCGCCGAGGGTGATGTTGGCGATGGGAGCGATACGGCGGGC
>NZ_FMDK01000576.1 GCF_900091995.1 Streptomyces sp. MnatMP-M17 | reverse complement strand
GGTCGGTCCGTCCCGCGGCGGGACGGACCGACCGCCCAGTCCTCAGCGAACCGCCTCCCCCGCCCTGAACACCGCGACCGTCCGCGCCGGCACCGTGAACGTGCCCGAGCTCACCTCGTACGCGGCTTCCCTGACCGTACGGTCCGCTCCTCCGGCCTGCACCGGGTGCAGGGCGTACGGCCGTCCGGCCAGGGCCGCCACCCGCTCGCTCCGCGCCCTCGGTGTCGCGTTGAAGACCACCACGAGATCGCCGAGGCGCATGGTGATCGTTCCCGGTGTCTCGTCCGGTCCGGAGAGCGGGAACGACAGCGCGGAGCGGACCGCGTCCGTGGACGCCAGGCTGAAGACCGGCTCCGTGGTGCGGATGCGCAGCAGGTCCCGGTACGCGGCCGAGGTGCCGTCGATCTCCGGACAGCCCTGCGTGAGCGCCGGATTCACCAACAAGGACTTGGCATAAGGCCACTTGGCCTCGTTGTCGGCCGCCGGCGGCAGCCCGCGCCCGAAGCCGTTGCCGTCCCGGCAGTCCCAGTGGATCGCGTTGAACCAGTCCCCGCTGTCGTACGAGTTACGGTCCAGGGACTTGGAGCGCAGCAGATCCGTACCGGCCTGGGAGAGGGACGGGCCCTGCGAGAGCGCTGCGGTCGCCAGGGCCACCACCTGCATACGGGCGCGGTCCGCCGCCGAAGTCGCCGCGGGCAGTTTGAAGGCCAGGGCGTCGTACAGCGACTCGTTGTCATGCGCGTCCGCGTAGGCGAGCGCGTCGCCCGGGGCCTCCCCGTAACCGGCCGGCGCTCCGTTGTAGTCGACCTGCGCGCCCGTGACCGTACGTCCCGAGGTGTCGGTGAAGGAGTATCCGGCGAGATTGCCGGTCAGTCCCACCTTGATCAGATCCTGGTAGTGCAGCAGCCGGGCCTTCTGCTCGGCCGGAGTGCCGTTGGCAGCCGAGGAGTTGGGATCGGTGTAGAGACCGGAGGCGAAGCCCTGGATCCCCGGATCCTCGTCGAAGGGACCTCCGCCGCGCACCGCGTCCCGCGCCCGGTCGGAGAAGGTCGCGACACCGGTCCCGGCCATGTGCTTCTGCGTGGCCTGGACGAAGCGCGCGTCGTCGGCGATCTCGCCGAAGTTCCAGCCCTCGCCGTAGAGGACGATCCGCTTGCCGTCGACACCGTCCTTCGCCACGGTCAGCGCGTCCAGCGCCTTCCGTACGGCGAGGATATTGGCCTTCGGATGATGGCCCATCAGGTCGAAGCGGAAGCCGTCGACCTTGTACTCCTTCGCCCAGGTGACGACCGAGTCGACCACGAGCTTGCCCATCATGGCGTTCTCGGGCGCGGTGTTGGCACAGCAGGTGGAGGTGGCGACGGTGCCGTCCGCCAGCAGCCGCTGGTAGTAGCCGGGCACGATCCTGTCGAGGACCGACTTGCCGTCCTGGCCGCCCGCCACGGTGTGGTTGTAGACGACGTCCATGACCGTGCGCAGTCCGGCGCCGTTGAGCGACTGGACCATCCGCCGGAACTCGACCGTACGCGCCGTCCCTTCCGGATCGGAGGCGTACGAGCCCTCGGGCACGGTGTAATGCAGCGGATCGTAGCCCCAGTTGTACGCGTCCTTCGCGGCGCTCGCCGCGACACAGGCCTGCTGTTCGGCCGAGTCGGGCGCGTACACCTTCAAGTCACAGGCGGGCGTGGTCTGTTCGGAGGCACGCTCCGGGATGGTGCCGATGTCGAAGGCCGGCAGGAGATGGACGTACGACGTGCCGGACGCGGCCAGCGCGCGCAGATGCCTCATCCCGTCCGAGCCGCTGTCCGTGAAGGCCAGATACCGGCCCGGGTGCTTCGACGTACGGTCCGCGACCGAGAAGTCACGGATGTGCAGCTCCTGGATCTGCGCGTCCCGCAGCGGAACGGCCGCGGGCTTGCGGAGAGTTGACCAGCCCTGAGGCGCGAGCGCCGGATCGGCCAGATCCACGACCAGACTGCGGGCCGAGTCGGTGGTGAGCGCGGTCGAGTAGGGATCGGTGACCTTGTTGGTGACGACCTTCTGGACGCTCGGCGCCCAGACGCGTACGGCATAGCGGTACGGCTTGCCTGCCCAGCTCTTCTCACCGGTCGCCGACCAGACACCGGAGGCCGGATCGCGCCTCATCGGGACGGTACGGCCGTCGAGTTCGAGATCGACACGCTGGGCGGTCGGCGCCCAGAGCGAGAGAGTCGGCCGCCCGTGCCGGAACACCGGACCGAGGGCGGCTCCGACCGCGCGGGCGCTGTACAGATCGTCGAGAATGCCCTGCGTCTGTACGCCGGTCGCCGCGAGCAGCGCGCCGTTCGCGGCCCGCTGGGTGGCGATGAGCTGCCCGGACAGCGACTCGCGGACCCTGTCCCGGTCGCGGCGGTCCACGGTGAAGGCCGGCAGGTCCTTGAGATGCGGGAAGGCGGCCCGCTGCGCGTCGGTCAGGGCCGACGGAGTCAGCCGGAGCCACTGTCCCTCGTCGGAGAGCGCGCCGTCCTCGACCGTGATCCCGCCGTCACGCGCGTATACGAGCTGCTGGCTGGTGGCGGCGGTCGCCTTCACATCCCAGACGACGGTGTCCGCGTCGATCCACTGCGCCTCGGCCTTGGTGAGGTCCAGGCTCGGACCGGATCCGATCTGCGGCAGGAGATACGCGGGCTGCCCGGCCAGCAGCCACACCTCATGGCCGTAGGTCGCGAGATCGAGCGACTGGTCGGACGGAAGGTCCTTCTCGTCGCCCTTGTGGAGGATATAGCTGAGCGAGGTGGCGCCCTCGGCGAGCGGGACCTCGAAGGTCACGCCGTACGCGTCGCCGCGCACCGGCTGGAGCGGCTTCGACCAGTCGGTGGGCGTCGCGGCGCCGGTCCAGGTGTGCAGTCCCCAGCCGTCGTACGCGCCGTCCGCGCGCTGGTAGTGGAGGATCGCCTTCGTCCTGTCCTGCGGCGGCCGGGCGCCGTCGGGCGGTGTCTCGGACTGGCCGTCCTCGCCCTGCGCGATCCACACCTCACCGGTACGGGCGAGCTCGACGGTGCGCTGCGGGCCGTCGGCCGGGCCGCCCGGCTTCTCGACGGTGTACGGAACGCTCGATGCGCCCTCGGGCACCTTGATCCAGGCGAAGGCGCCGTACGCGTCCCGGCCGGTGAACGCGGCCGACGCGTCGCCGGAGGTGAGCCGCCAGCCGTCGTAGTCGCCCGCGGGCCGCTTGTAGTGGACGATCGCGTAGTCGCGCTCGACGGCCGACGGCTTGTCGGGCGGAGGCGCCTGCCCGGCGGTCGACACGGCGGTCGCGCTCGCGGTGCGGCCCGTGCTGTCGACGGCAACTGCCTTGTAGCGCAGGGGCGTTCCAGCGGCGGTGTCCGCGCCGATGTGCTGCGTGACCTTGTACGGTGCGTGGTCGGCGGTGCCGAGCGTACGCCATGTGCCGTTACCGGTCTGGGCGGCGAAGACGACACGGTTGAGCCCGCCGCCGGTGACCTGCGCGGACAGCTCGACGGTGCCGGTGGCGCCGGGCGCCGGGGCCTTCAGGGCGATCGTGGGCCGCTCGGCGGGCGCGGCCAAGGGCTCGGCCGCCTTCAGCACCAGCGAGGACAGCGCGGGCACGGTCACGGTGAGGCTGCCGCCGGCTGCGGCACGTATCCCCGTACCCGTGCTCGTGCTCGTACCTGAACCGCCGTACAGCGTACGGAAAGTGGTGCCCGCAGCCGAGCCGACAGGGATCTCGACGGTACGGTCGCCGGTGGCGTTGTTCACGGCGACGAGATATTCGGTACGGGCCCGGGAGCCGGTACCGGAGTCCGTGCGGGAGAAGGCGTACACCGAGTCCTTCGCGTACCGCTCCGTCTGCACACCGTCCCGCAGCGCCGGATGCTCCTTGGTGAGCTTCGCGAGGGCGGCGATCGAGCGGTACAGCGGATGCGCGGGATCGTACGCGTCGGAGGCGTGCGTACGGTCCGTGCCGAGCTGGTCGTCGTCCAGATAGTCGGCGGTCTTCGAGGCGAAGAGCGTCTGCCGGGCGTCCTTGTCGCCGCCCGCGCCGGTGAAGCCCTGCTCGTCGCCGTAGTAGACCACCGGATTGCCCCGGGACAGGAACATCAGCTCATTGGCGAGCCTGGCCCGTCCCAGCAGCTCGCTCTCACCGGCCTGCGGATTGTCCTGCCGCAGGAAGGTGCCGATCCGGCCCATGTCGTGGTTACCGAGGAAGGTCACCTGCTCATAGGCGTTGGCCTTGTCGGTGGTGTACCGGTAGTCGTCGGCGAAGACCCGGGCGAGCCGGTCGGCGGGCGCGCCCTGCGAGGCGTACGCGCGTGCCGCGTCCTGGAACGGGAAGTCGAGCGTCGCGTCGAGCCGCCCTTGTGTCACATAGGGCGAGGTGATCGCGGTGTCCGCCGAGTAGACCTCGCCGAACATGAAGAAGTCGTCCCGGCCGCGCTTGGCCGCGTACGCGTCGAGCGCCGTCGCCCACTGCGTCCAGAAGTCCAGGTCGACATGTTTGACGGTGTCGACACGGAAGCCGTCGATGTCGAAGTCACGGACCCACTTCTCGTAGATCTTCTCCATGCCGGCGACGACCTCGGGACGCTCGGTCCACAGATCGTCCAGACCGGAGAAGTCGCCGTACTCGCTGCTCTCGCCCGCGAAGGTGGAGTCGCCGCGATTGTGGTACATGGCCGGATCGTTGAGCCAGCCCGGGACCTTCTGCTCGCCTGTGCGTACGACCGGTGTGTACGGGAAGGAATCGGCGTCGGCCCGTACGAACGTCCCGGTCGCTCCGGTAGCGGCCTGGTCGTCGAAGGGACGGCCGTCCTTGTCGAGATACGGATAGGCGCCCTTGGGCCGGTAGCCGTAGGCCTTCTCCGCGTAGTCGACGGTGTCGGCGGTGTGATTGGTGATGACGTCGAAGAAGACCTTCATGCCCTTGTCATGGGCCTTGTCGATCAGTGTCGCCAGTTCGGCGTTGGTGCCGAAGTGCGGATCGACCTGGGTGAAGTCGGTGATCCAGTAGCCGTGGTAGCCGGCCGAGGCGTCCTTGCCCTCGCCCTGCACCGGCTTGTTCCTGAAGATCGGCGCGAGCCAGATCGCGGTGGTGCCGAGTCCCTTGATGTAGTCGAGCTTGCCGGTCAGGCCCTTGAGATCGCCGCCCTGGTAGAAGCCCTTGTCGGTCGGGTCGTAACCGGTCTCCAGCCGTGAACCGGTCAGCCCGCCGCGGTCGTTGGCCGGGTCGCCGTTGGCGAAGCGGTCGGGCAGGACGAAGTAGAACTGCTCACGCGTCAGATCGTGGCGTACGGGCTCGGCGGCGAGCCGGGCGTCCGACGGCGGCGCGGGCGGCCTTGCGGCGGCGGCCGGCAGCGCG
>NZ_FMDK01000030.1 GCF_900091995.1 Streptomyces sp. MnatMP-M17 | reverse complement strand
CGGGCCGGGCCAAGCCGCCGGAGCGCGGGCGCCCGCGCCTTTCGAGCCGCCCCGGGATCCGCCGTACCGCCCTCACACGGCCGGCCGGCTCCCGGGGCGGAGCGTTTTCAGCCGTCCTTCGGCGACGGCGATACCCCGCGGCGGACCGGCTCGTTGTGCTTCGTGGACACCGCCACCGGCCCCGGACACCCGGGTGCCCGAACCGTGGAAGGCAGCCCCGCCGATGACCGCGCACCCCGCCCGCCTCGACCACCCCTACGACCTCGTGGGCATCGGCATCGGGCCGTTCAACCTCTCCCTCGCCGCCCTCGCCGACGGTGTGCACGGAGGCCTCGACACCGCCTTCTACGACCAGAGCACCGCCTTCCGCTGGCATCCCGGGCTGCTCATCGAGGACGCCACACTGCAAGTGCCCTTCCTCGCCGACCTGGTCACCCTCGCCGATCCCGCAAGCCGCTGGACCTTCCTCAGCTACCTCAAGGCCCGCGACCGGCTCTTCCCGTTCTACCTCGCCGAACGCTTCCACATCCTGCGCGCCGAATACGACGCGTACTGCCGCTGGGTCAGCGGCCAGCTCCCCGGACTCCACTTCGGCCACCAGGTCGACGCCGTCCGCTGGAATCCCGAACGCGCCCTGTTCGAGATCGACTTCACCCAGCTCGACCACGACGGCGAAGCCCAGGCACTCGGCCGCGCCCACGCCCGCCATGTCGCCGTCGCCATCGGCACCGAGCCGTACATCCCCGAACCGCTCAGACCGCTCGCCGAAGCGCCCACGGTCCCCGTCATCCACTCCGCCGACTATCTCGCCCACCGCGACCGGCTGCTCTCCGCCGGACACATCACCGTCGTCGGATCAGGACAGTCCGGCGCGGAGATCTTCCTCGACCTGCTGCGCTCCCGTCCCACCGGCCTGGAGCGGATCCACTGGCTCGCCCGCACGGAAGCCTTCGCGCCCATGGAGTACTCCAAGCTCGGCCTGGAACACTTCACACCCGACTACACCCGCTACTTCCACGCCCTGCCCGAGCACGTACGCGACGAACTCGTCCCACGGCAGTGGCAGCTCCACAAAGGCATCGACACCGACACCATCGCCGCCATCCATGACGAGCTCTACCGGCGCACCCTCCAGGGCGGCTGGCCCGACGCCGTCCTCACACCCGGAGTCTCCGTCCGCACCGCCGGACGCGTCGCCACCACCAAGGTCGAACTCCATCTGGAACACGCCCAGCAGGGCACCAGAAGCCGTATCACCACCGACGCCGTCGTCCTCGCCACCGGCTACCGCGAACGCCCGCTCGACGGGCTCCTCGCCGGACTCGACCCGTATCTGCGCAGGGACGGTTCGGAACGCCTCCGGATCGACGAACACCACCGCATCGCGCTCGCGCCCGCCGTCACCGGCTCCGTCTACGTACAGAACGCCGAACGGCACACCCATGGAGTCGGCGCGCCCGACCTCGGGCTCGCCGCGTGGCGCAGCGCCACCATCCTCAACCACCTCACCGGCACCGAGCCCTATCCGCTGCCCAGGCGCACCGCTTTCACCAGCTTCGGACTCGACGGACGGGACCGGACCCGCCCGGTGCCCGCACCGAGGGATCTGGTCCCGCTCACCGAAGTCCGCTGACACGGGGGGCCCGCGTCGGGCGCGAGGCCTGCGCAGGCCCGTACGGCTCGTACAGGTCAGCTCGTACAGGTCAGAAGACCGGCACGCCGTCGCGCGTCAGCTTCCAGTCCACCGAGGCGAACTGCGCCGGGTCGATCGTGCCCGCCGCCTTCACCCAGGTGATGATCGTGTTACGGATCTCGTCCGAGTTCGACCAGAGCTGCTGAGCCGTGGCCACATGCGGGAAGTTGCCGCCACCGCTCGCCCGGTAGTTGTTCACCGCGAACACGAACTTCGCCGCCGGGTCCAGCGGAGCGCCCTCGAACTGGAGATTCACGATCCGCGAGCCCACCGGCTTCGCGATGTCGATGTCGTACGTCAGGCCCGACACCACGTCATAGTTGTAGTCCGGCGTGCCCTGTGCGTTCGTCAGCTTCGAGGTGTCCACAGGACCGCCCGCCGGCGTCTGCACGTAGTACCTCGCCGAGAACTCCAGATACTCCTTGATCTGCGCGCCCGTCAGCAGCCGCGCCTCCATCGTGTTCTCGAACGGGTACAGACCCGCCGCGTCCTTGATGGTCACCTGGCCCGCCGGGATCGCCGCCGTACGTGAGAAGCACGACGCCTGCGACAGCACCGGCAGCGCCGCCCACTGGGTGCCCGCCAGAGCCGCCTTCACCGTCTCTGACTGGACATGGTTGATCAGATCGATGATCGGCTCGTCCTTCCACGGCGCGTCGACCGTGGTGATCGTCGCCGTCGACGTACCGATGACCTGATTGACGTACTCGACGGCCTTGCGGTGCTCGTCGATGAGCAGGTTGGCGATCTTCGGGTCCTCCTCCACGAGATTGGAGTTCAAGACCTTCGCGGAGACCCTCTCGACCCTCCAGGAACCCTGCTCCTCCACCAGGTCGAAGTCGAACGTCGTCAGCCGCATACCCCAGCGGGACGGCTCCGACAGCACAACCTCTTTGCCGGTCTCCTTGTTGACCACCCGGCGCTCCGCAATCTCCGAATGCGCGTGGCCCACCAGAATCGCGTCGATACCCGGCACCTGCTCGGCCACCAGCGTCGCCGCGTTCTCCACATACGGCACCTGGTCGCCGTACGACGACGTACCGCTCGTACCCGAGTGCGCCGACACGATGACCACATCCGCGCCCATGGACCGCAGCTTCGGCACCCACTTCGCCGCCTGCTCCTCCAGACCCGGGAACGTCATCTGCCCCTGGACATTCGCCTTGTCCCAGATCGCGATACCCGGGTTCGTCAGACCGAGGATCGCCACCCGCACATCCTTGGCGTGCGTCACACGCATCTTCTTGATCACATACGGAGGGAAGGCCGGCTGGAGCGTCTTCGCGTCCAGCGCGTTCGCACCCAGCAGCGGGAAGTCACACTGCTTCTCGAACTTCCGCAGCAGCGGAATGCCGTAGTTGAACTCGTGGTTGCCGAGCGCCGCCGCGTCGTACTCCATCGCGTTCATGGCCTGCGCCATCGGGTGCACCGGACCGCGCTTGGCGGTGATCGGGTCGACCTTCGCGTAGTAGTACGAGAGCTGGGTGCCCTGAATGGTGTCACCCGCGTCGATCAGCAGCGTGTTCCGACGGCCCTTCGCCTCACGGATCTGGTTGACCAGCGTGGAGATCTTCGCGAGACCGATGTCGTTGTGGGCGGAGTCGTCGTACTCCTTGTCCGTGAAGTAGTCCCAGTTGAAGACATTGCCGTGCAGGTCCGTCGTCCCCATCACGGTGAACGAGTACCGCTCCGGATCCCGGTCGCGGCTGTTGGCCACGGCCGGCACCGTCGCCCCTCCCGCCAGGGCCACACCCGCACCGGCGGCAGCGGTGCTGCCCAGGAACGTCCTACGGTTCAGCGGCATTTCGTTCTCTTCTCCCTCGAAGCAGTCAACAACGCGCGTAGATTCTGGCCCACGGACACCGGACCGCAACACCCCCGCAAGGTTTCGATCAGATGACTGCCGACTGTCGTACCCGAGTGCGAGAGTGGGCGTACGGGACGGTGTGCGTACGGCGATGGCCCGCCGTTCCATGAGCAGCCCGTCGTGCCTGCCGTACCTGCCGCACGTGCCGTACCCGCTGTACCTGCTACCTGCCGTACAACGCCGTCATCGCCGTACATCGCCGCACGAGGGAGCGAGCCGCACATGACCACCGACGCACCGACACCCGCCCCGCCCTACGGCACGCCCGACACACCACGCGTCGCCGTCCGCGGCGAGGCACGGCTCGAAGTCGACCCGGAGATCGCCAGGATCGGCGTCACCATCGGCGCCCGCGGCACCGACCGGCGCACCGCACTCGACGACCTCACCCGGCGCAACGCCGAAGCCCTCGCCCTCATCAAGTCCTACGGCGACGCCGTCGAAAAACTGGAGACCGGCGCCTTCTCCATCAGCCCCGAACTCACCAAACACGGCCGCGGCGAACGCATCCGCGCCTACCACGGCCGGGTCCATCTCACCGTCGAACTCACCGACTTCACCGCCCTCGGTGAACTCACCACCCGCCTCGCCGACCTTGACCTCACCCAGGTCGGCGGCCCCTGGTGGGCCCTGCGCCCCGACTCCCCGGCCCACGGCGAAGCCCGCCGCCAAGCCGTACGCGAAGCTGTCCAGCGCGCCCGCGAATACGCCGAAGCACTCGGCGCCCGGCTCGCCGCGCTGGTCGAGCTCGCAGACCTCGGCGCGGAGACTCCCGTCGACTACGGGATGGCTCCCGTCGGCGCCCTGCGCAGCCGCTCCTTCGGATCCACCGAAGCGGCCGACGCCGCGCCCGCGCTCGATCTCGAACCACAACGCCAGACGGTCTACGCACAGGTGAACGCACGCTTCACGATGACACCGCCCGACCTCAGCGCCTGAATACCTCGGTATACCTCGGTGTGTCTGAATACCTCAGCGCCTGAATACATGTTCATGCTCATCGGAGCGGGCCTCTGCACAATTCAACACTTGTCAACAGCCCTTAACGCAAAGGTTGTTGAGTAGTCATGCGCGGCCAATTCGCTACCCACCGGTAAGGCCTACGCTCGATATATGCGCCGAGCGAAAATCGTCTGCACCCTGGGGCCCGCCACCGACTCATACGACCAGATCAAAGCACTGGTAGAAGCCGGAATGGACGTCGCCCGCCTCAACCTCAGCCACGGCACCTACGCCGACCACGAGGAGCGCTACCAGCGCGTAAGGAAAGCCGCCGAAGAGACCGGCCGCAGCATCGGAATCCTCGCGGACCTTCAAGGCCCGAAGATCCGCCTCGGCCGCTTCCGCGAAGGACCCGTACTCCTTGAACGCGGCGACGAATTCACCATCACCGTCGAACCCGCCGAAGGCGACCGGCACCTCTGCGCCACCACCTACGAAGGACTCGCCACCGACGTCACCACCGGCGAGCGCATCCTCGTGGACGACGGCAAAGTCACCCTCGAAGTCACCTCCGTCGACGGACCACGCGTCCACACCCTCGTCATCGAGGGCGGCATGGTCTCCGACCACAAAGGCCTCAACCTCCCCGGCGTCGCCGTCTCCGTACCCGCACTCTCCGAAAAAGACGTCGACGACCTCCGCTGGGCCCTGCGCACCGGCGCCGACGCCATCGCGCTCTCCTTCGTACGCAGCGGAGCCGACATCAACGACGTCCACCGCGTCATGGACGAAGAAGGCCACCGGCTCCCCGTCATCGCCAAGATCGAAAAGCCGCAGGCCGTCGAGAACATCGACGGCATCGTCGCCGCGTTCGACGGCATCATGGTCGCCCGTGGCGACCTCGGCGTCGAAATGCCGCTCGAACAAGTCCCGATCGTGCAGAAGCGCGCCATCAAACTGGCCAAGCGCAACGCCAAGCCCGTCATCGTCGCCACACAGATGCTCGACTCGATGATCGAGAACTCCCGGCCCACGCGCGCCGAAGCCTCCGACGTCGCCAACGCCGTCATCGACGGCACCGACGCCGTGATGCTCTCCGGCGAGACCAGCGTCGGCAAATACCCCGTCGAGACCGTCAAGACGATGAGCCGCATCGTGGAAGCCGCCGAGGAGGACATCCTCGCCAAGGGCCTCCCAGCGATCACCGAAAGCAGCAAGCCCCGCACCCAGGGCG
The DNA here is from genome assembly GCF_900091995.1 of Streptomyces sp. MnatMP-M17. Lineage (GTDB taxonomy): Bacteria > Actinomycetota > Actinomycetes > Streptomycetales > Streptomycetaceae > Streptomyces. Next base: position 1,543 of record NZ_FMDK01000030.1, on the reverse strand, counting down.
GCGCGGTAGCCCGCGCGGCGGCGGAAATCGGCGACTTCCTCGGCGCGAAGTTCCTCGTCGCCTTCACCCAGTCCGGCGACACTGTCCGCCGCCTCTCCCGCTACCGCTCGCCGATCCCCCTGCTGGCCTTCACCCCCGACCCGGCGACCCGCGCGCAGCTCAATCTCACCTGGGGCGTGGAAGCGTTTCTCGGCCCGCACGTGGACTCCACGGACGCGATGGTCGCCCAGGTGGACGAGGAACTCCTCAGGATCGGCCGCTGCGCGAAGGGCGACATCGTAGTGATCACGGCGGGCTCCCCACCGGGAATCCCGGGCTCGACAAACCTGGTCCGGGTGCACCACATCGGCGAGGACGACAGCCCGAAGTGATCAGTGCTTGGCCCCGACGCGCGCGTCCATAAGAGCGACGGACGCGCGCTTGGCGACGGGGATGTTCTGGCAGCCCTTGCGGCGCAGGCGGCACGTGGCGTTATACGGGAAGACGGCCCGTAGGGCGGCTTCTGCCGCGTCCTGTAAACCCGGCCACGCATCGTCCAGCGTGAGCATCAGGCTGGGGACCTTGTGCTTCACGTAACACGCGATCACCGTGACGAGTGAAGATCATCAAGCGATGATCCACCTTGGAAACGAAGGAAAAGTGCCCCGGGTGGGATTCGAACCCACACTGTATGCTGTTTGAGAGCATTGCCTCATGCCGTTGGGCTACCGGGGCTCACAGAATCAAAGGTATGGCCAGGCCCTCCGCACGACCACCATACCGCAGCTCGGTAGGCTCAAGGGAGCAGCATCCTGTCTGAACGAGGAGCCCCCGTGACCGCCCCCGAGTCGCCCCAGCCCGTCGACGATGACGACAAGTCGCACGTTCCGCCGCTGACGACGCGTGTCGTCATCGCCGAGGACGAGGCTCTGATCCGTCTCGATCTGAAAGAGATGCTTGAGGAAGAGGGCTACGCGGTCGTCGGTGAGGCCGGTGACGGTGAGCGGGCCGTGGAGCTGGCTCGGGAGCACCGGCCGGATCTGGTGATTCTGGATGTGAAGATGCCGGTGCTGGACGGGATCTCCGCGGCGGAGAAGATCGCGGAGGAGTCCATCGCGCCGGTTCTGATGCTGACGGCGTTCTCGCAGCGGGATCTGGTGGAGCGGGCGCGGGACGCCGGGGCGATGGCGTATCTGGTGAAGCCGTTCAGCAAGAGTGATGTGGTGCCGGCGATCGAGATGGCGGTGTCGCGGTTCACGGAGCTGCGGACGCTGGAGCGTGAGGTCGCGGATCTGACGCAGCGGTTGGAGACGCGGAAGCTGGTGGACCGGGCGAAGTCGATTCTTCAGACGCAGTACGGGCTGACGGAGCCGGCGGCGTTCCGGTGGATTCAGAAGACGTCGATGGACCGGCGGTTGTCGATGCAGCAGGTGGCTGAGGCGGTTATCGAGGACGCGAAGGAGAAGAAGGCGTCCAAGGGGGAGTAGCCCGTACCGAGTAGCCCGTATCGCATCCCGCAGCAACGCAGGAGGCCCGTCCCGATCGCTTCGGGGCGGGCCTCCTG
>NZ_FMDK01000544.1 GCF_900091995.1 Streptomyces sp. MnatMP-M17 | reverse complement strand
ACATGCCCTCGACGGTCAGCGGACCGTACGGCAGCAGCCCGGACGCGGCCTCGGCGGCGGCGCTCTCGTCCGGATAGCCGAGTACGGCGAGCGCCCGCGCGGCCGGTGCCTCGACCAGCCGTACGGTCGCTTCGGTGACGACACCGAGCGTGCCCTCGCTGCCGCAGAAGGCACGGGCGAGGTCGGGACCCGCCTCCGGCAGCAGCGCGGGCAGCGCGTAACCGGAGATCAGCCTGGGCAGCCCGGTGGGAAAGCCCGTGCGCAGCGGCGCGAGATGACGGTCGACCAGCTCGCGCAGTCCGGCGGGAGCGCCGTCCCAGCCGCGGCCGAGGCGCAGCGTGTCACCGCCGTACGTCAGGACCGACAGCTCATGGATGTTGTCGGCGGTCGTGCCCCAGGCCACGGAGTGCGATCCGCACGCGTTGTTGCCGATCATCCCGCCGAGTGTGCAGCGGCTGTGCGTGGACGGATCGGGCCCGAAGGTCAGTCCGTGCGGGCGTACGGCGGCGCGCAGATCGTCCAGGACGACACCGGGCTGGACGACCGCCGTGCGCGCCCAGGCGTCCACGGACACGATGGACCGCAGATGGCGGGTGAGATCGAGCACCACGCCCACGCCGGTCGCGTTCCCGGCGATCGAGGTCCCGGCGCCGCGCGGTACCACCGGTACGCCGTGCTCCCGGCAGACCGCCAGCGCCGCCGCCACATCCGCCGCGTCGCGCGGCGAGACGACGCCCACCGGGACACGCCGGTAGTTGGACGCGTCCATGGTCGTCAGCGCGCGTGCCGCCGCGTCGAACTCCACCTCGCCGCGCACGGCCGCTCTCAGCGCCCGCGCGAGTGCCTTCGTATCCGACGTATCCGACTCAGCCATGAGCCCAGGATGCCCCGGCCATCACCACAACCCAGGCACAACCCAGGCTTTTCGCCGCCAACCACACTCGGCGCACGGAAGAAAACCGAACAGGAAGCTCCCAAACTGATCGTCAAATCTCATATAGTGGCCACCGTTTGAGCAATATTCAACAGATTCCAAGGCTGTCACCTCCGGACCATCTCTGACTCATCCGAGTTGGGCGACGCGGGGCCCCCATCCCCGCCGTGCCCGCCGCCGCCCCACCGGCAGCCCGGTTCAGCGCCTTCCGGCAGGTCGTACCAACCGCTCCACCGCACCCGGCCACCCCCACACATCCGGAAGGCGATCCACGATGACCACGACGGGCACCACGACCAGCACCACGACCGGCGCTCCCGTTCCCTCGCACACCACCGCACACGCACACGGACAGAGCGGCCCACGGGCACGGGCATGAACCGGCCGTTCCCGGGAACCTTCCCGGGGCGCCCGTCGTCCTCGTACGGCCCGTACGGCTCCGCGACTTCCCGATCCCGACCTCCCGAAGCAGGTGCGCGTTGGACTCCGCAACCTCTGAACGGCCCACCGGAACGCCCGCCGACCGGTCCACGGGCGCGGCCATGGCCGTCCCGGCCACGGCCGTCGCGGCCGTCGCGTCTGTGGACCAGCGGTCCTCGGACGGGCCCTCGCTGGCCAGCACCGTCGAGAACGGTCTGAAGATCGTCATCGTCGGCGGTTTCGGTGTCGGCAAGACGACCATGGTCCGTTCCGTCAGCGAGATCCGTCCTCTCAACACCGAGGAGACGCTGTCCCGGGCGGGCGAGGACATCGATGTGGTCGCCGATCTGGAGGGACTGCGAAGAAAGACCTCGACCACCGTCGCCTTCGACTTCGGCCGGATCTCACTGGACGAGAAGTCCGTCCTCTATCTCTTCGGCGCGCCGGGCCAGGAGCGCTTCTGGTTCCTCTGGGAGCGGCTCTTCTCCGGGACGCTGGGCGCGGTCGTCCTGGTCGACACCCGCCGTCTCTCGGACTCCTGGTACGCGCTGGACCGGCTGGAACACCACGGCACGCCCTTCATCGTGGCCTGCAACGACTTCGGCGGGCCCTTCCACGCGGTGGACCAGATCCGTACGGCGCTGGCGCTGGCCCCGGACGTACCGCTGGTGGAGTGCGACGCGCGGGACCGGTCCTCCAGCAAGTACGTGCTGATCACGCTGGTGGAGTATCTGTACGAGCTGGCGTCGAAGCGGGCGGCGGAGAACGAGAAGGCCGAGGAGCCGGGCGACGGCTGACTGCGGGACGGCGGCCATCACACCGGGTAGAGACACCCTCCGATCGAGTGAAGCCAAGGCGCCCAGGGCGGAGGCGTCCCCTCCTGTTCAGGCGGCGTCTCCCGGGGCCGGAAGCGGTGTCTCATCCGACGGACACCGTTGCCCGCCGTGTATCGGAAGGGACTAGGCTCCGGCCGTGGCCGATATCCAGATTCCCGCTGACATCAAGCCCGCCGACGGCCGTTTCGGCGCAGGTCCCTCCAAAGTGCGGACGGAGGCGGTGGACGCGCTGGCCGCCACCGGTACCTCCCTGCTCGGCACGTCCCACCGCCAGGCCCCGGTCAAGAACCTGGTCGGCTCGGTACGCGACGGTGTACGGAGCCTCTTCGAGCTGCCCGAGGGATACGAGGTGATCCTGGGCAACGGCGGCTCCACCGCCTTCTGGGACATCGCGACGCACGGTCTGATCGAGAACAAGTCGCAGCATCTCTCCTTCGGTGAGTTCTCCTCCAAGTTCGCCAAGGCGGCGAAGCTCGCACCCTGGCTGGCCGAGCCGACCGTCATCACCAGCGACGCCGGTACGCACCCGGACCCGGTCGCGGAGGCGGGCGTCGATGTCTACGCCTTCACGCACAACGAGACCTCCACCGGTGTCGCGGCGCCCATCGAGCGGGTCGCGGGCGCCGACGAGGGCGCGCTGGTCCTGGTCGACGCGACGTCGGGCGCGGGCGGCCTGCCGGTCGACATCACCGAGACGGACGTCTACTACTTCGCTCCGCAGAAGTCCTTCGCCTCCGACGGCGGGCTGTGGATCGGTGTCTTCTCGCCGGCCGCGCTGGAGCGCGCCGCCCGCGTGCACGGATCCGGACGCCATGTGCCGGAGTTCTTCTCGCTGCCGACCGCGATCGACAACTCGCTCAAGAACCAGACGTACAACACTCCGGCGCTGGCCACTCTCTTCCTGCTCAACGAGCAGCTCAACTGGCTCAACTCGCAGGGCGGCCTCGACTGGTCGGTCCGCCGCACGGCCACCTCCTCGCGCACGCTGTACGGCTGGGCCGAGGCCTCCAAGTACGCGACACCGTTCGTGGTCGACCCGGCGAAGCGCTCGCAGGTCATCGGCACGATCGACTTCGCGGACGAGATCGACGCGGCGGCAGTCGCCAAGACCCTGCGCGCCAACGGCATCGTCGACACCGAGCCCTACCGCAAACTCGGCCGCAACCAGCTCCGCGTGGCCATGTTCCCGGCCGTCGACCCGACAGACGTCGCGGCCCTGACGGAGTGCATCGACTACGTGATCGAACGCCTCTGACCCCGCGCCGCCCCACGCCCCCTTGGGACCCGAGCCGATCTTGGATCCCAAGGGGGTGTTTTCGTCGTTCACGGCCCCGGGCTGAGGGGCCCTTCTGCCGTCCGCTTTTGGTGTGCGCTCCGAGTGGTGTGGCCGGACGGTGCCGTGCGGCGGGACTGGTCGTCAGGGCTTGCCTCGCAGGCGCTTGAAGCCGAAGAAGAGCACCGCGCCGCCGATGAGGATGAACGCGCCCAGGGTGGCGTTGCCCTTGGTGGCGCTGCCGTCGGCTGTGCCGGCGTCGTTGGGGTCGGTTGAGGAACTGCCCTTGCCGGACGGGGAGTTGCCGGAGTCCTTGGCCTTGTCCTCGCCCTTGCCGTTGTCCAGGTCCTCGCGTACGACCTGGCTTTCCTTGCCCTCCGAGCCGAACATCAGCGCGCTGCCGTCCGCCGTGTACGTCACGGACTCCGCCTGGCCCTGGAACGGTGCGTGGACCGCGTGGTCCTCGCCCAGGCGGCCGTTCTGCCATGCGTAGGCCCGGGCGCTGATGTACGAGCGCAGTACCAGTTCCGTGCCGTCGGGCGAGAAGGCACCGTCCGTCACCCAGGGCACCTCGCCGATCCGCCGGAAGACATTCGTACCCGACGAGGTCAGCCGCGCCGGGCCCTCGTAGAGTCCGCCGCCGTTGTCGTTCTTCGAGGCGATATAGACGCGGCCCGTCATGGGATCGACCATGAGCGCCTCGGCGTTGCGCGGTCCGTCCGCGTACTTGACGGTGAACTGCGTCGCCCGCACCGTCATGTCCTTGAGCTCCTTGGGCTCCGGGAAGCGGTAGATCCACACATGGTCCCAGCTCCCATTGAGGTTGTCGCCAATATCGCCGACATACACATTTCCATCGGGACCAATAGAGATGGCCTCTACATCCCGGGGCTCACCGACCCCCTCCATGGTGATCGTCGCCACCGTCTCGCCGGTCCTGGAGTCCACGGCGAAGACATAGGGCCCGTCGTCGCTGTCGTTGTGCGTCCAGTAGACGCCCGGGTGGAGACGGCTCGCGGCCAGCCCGCTGGACTCGACGATCCGGGGATCCTTGATCGTAAAGGTCTGGTCGGGTGCCCCGTCGTCGGCGGCGGCCCCGGCCCCGGACGCCGCTGCGGACGCGGGCACGGACGCCGGCACGCTCAGCAGTACGGCGGCGGCGAGGGCGGTGACGGCACCGGAAAGACGCAGGCCGGGATGGCGCGGAAGCGAACGCATGCCACCAGCCTGCCATCCCGCCCGCGCGCGTCACGTATCCGTACGCATGTCCGTACGCATGTCCGGGCATATACGCGCCCGGCCTCTCCGCGCCTCCGGCCCGGCCGTCGGCCATGATGGCCCGATGCGTTTCCTCTTCGTCGGTGACTCCATGACGATCGGGCGCGCCGGCGACTTCACCTGGCGCTATCGGATGTGGCAGCACCTCGACGCGTCCTTCGGCGTCCCGTTCCGGATCGTCGGCCCACGGTCCGGGCTGTACGACAGCGAGGCCGACGCGCCCGTTTCGTACGACTACGCCGCCGGCCCCGGCTTCCCGGCCCATGCCCGCCACCATCTCGCGGGCTGGGGTGTGGGGTGGCAGCACATGAGTCCGCTGATCGGCGAGGCGGTACGGGCCGGGAAGGCCGACATCCTGCTGGTCTCGCTGGGGCTGATCGACCTCGGTTTCTATACGGACAGTACGCAGACCGCGCGCAGCGCCCGCGCGTTCATCGCCGAGGCCCGCGCGGCCAACCCGCGCGTACGGGCCGTGCTCCTGCCCGTCATCCCGAATATCCGGGCCGAGTCCGACCGCGCCTTCGCCGCCGAGGTCGACCGCTTCAACCAACTGCTCGGCAAGGCCGTCGCCGACCTCGACCGGCCGTCCTCACCTCTGCTGCTCGCCTCGTGCCCGCCGGCGTACGACATCCACCGGGACACCTACGACGGCACCCACCCGGCGCCCTCGGGCGAACACAAACTCGCCGCCGCGTTCGCCGACGCCATGCACCAGGCGTGGGGCCTGGGCACACCGTACGAGCCACACGGCTGAAGCCCGGCAACACCCCGTGAGTCCGTACCGTGTGCGGACTTCGAGGTAAGGGAGGTGGTGGTCCGGCTGCGGGCCGGCGGGTCCGCCGCTCCCGGGGCGACGGGGGCGGTCCGTCCGCCACAAGGCCGATTCGGGCTTGCCTTGAGTGCGCTCGAACGCGTTGGCTGTGGAGTCATGAAGTACACGCAGCTCGGACGCTCCGGACTCAAGGTAAGCCGACTCGTCCTCGGGACGATGAACTTCGGTCCTCTCACCAACGAGGCCGACAGTCACACCATCATGGACGCCGCGCTCGACGCGGGCATCAATTTCTTCGACACCGCCAACGTCTACGGCTGGGGCGAGAACAAGGGCCGTACGGAGGAGATCCTCGGCACCTGGTTCGCCAAGGGCGGCGACCGCCGTGACAAGGTCGTCCTCGCCACCAAGGTCTACGGGAACATGGCCGCGGACGATCCGGCCTGGCCCAACCACGACAAGCTCTCGGCCCTCAATATCCGCCGTGCGGTCGACGCCAGCCTCAAGCGGCTCCAGACCGATCACATCGATCTCTACCAGTTCCACCACATCGACCGCAGCACCCCGGTCGACGAGATCTGGCAGGCCATCGACACCCTGATCCAGCAGGGCAAGATCCTTTACGCGGGCTCCTCCAACTTCCCCGGCTGGAAGATCGCCCAGACCAATGAGACCGCCCGTCGGCTCGGTTCGTTCGGGCTGGTCAGCGAGCAGTGTCTGTACAACCTGGCCGAGCGCCGCGCCGAGATGGAGGTCATTCCGGCCGCGCAGGAGTACGGCCTCGGGATCATCCCGTGGTCGCCGCTGAGCGGTGGTCTGCTGGGCGGCGCGATCCGCAAGGAGCGCGAGGGCGGCGGCTCCCGTACCACCGCCGGCCGTTCGGGCAGCGGGCTCGCGAACACGGCCATCCGGGCGCAGGTCCAGTCGTACGAGGACCTGCTCGACAAGCACGGCATCGATCCCGGCGAGGCCGCGCTGGCGTGGCTGCTCACCCGTCCCGGCGTGACGGGCCCGATCGTCGGCCCGCGCACGATCGAGCAGCTGGAATCCGCTCTGCGCGCGGTCGAGCTGGAGCTGTCGGAGGAGGTCCTGTCCTCGCTGGACGAGATCTTCCCGGGCACGGGGCCTTCGCCGGAGGCGTTCGCCTGGTAGTACGCGCTACGCGGGAGGGCGGCCGGGGTCGGCGGCCGACCGACTAGAGGCCCTGTCCGGTCGATCGGACAGGGCCTAACCGACCGCGGCTGCCACCGCGATGATCGCGAACATCAGCACCAGCGCGCCGGCCATGATCTGGTTTCGGGTCTTGGGGTCCACAGGTCGAGGTTAACGGCCGAGGGTCTCGCGCCCGGCGCCCGGGTCCTGGTCGGCTCCCGGGTTGCCGTTCGGCTTCCCGTCCGTCCCACCGTCCGTCTCTCCGTTCGGCTTCTCTCTCCGCGCCCGGCCGAGCGGGAAGCGTACGAGCGTCTCGTACCGCGGCTGCTCACCGGGCACTCCGCTCACCGGGAGCCGGCTCCGTACGAGCGCCAGCTCGGCCACCTCCCACGGTGTGCCCTCGAAGCCGTCCATGGCCGTCGCGTACGGCCGCAGATCCTGGTCCGTACGGCTGTGGGCGAGCGTGAGATGCGGCCGGTAGTGGCGGTGCTCCTCCATCGGCAGGCCGGACCGGCGCGCGGCGGCGTCGGCGCGCTCCGCGAGGCGCCGCAGCGTGTCGATGTCGCCGGCGGCCCCGGCCCACAGC
>NZ_FMDK01000131.1 GCF_900091995.1 Streptomyces sp. MnatMP-M17 | reverse complement strand
CCCGCCGCCACCCCGCCGATGCCCACGCAGCCGCCCGTGATGCCGGCGGGACGGTCGTCGCGGCGCGTGCTGCGGGCCGTTGGGCGCTGGGCCGCCGCCGTGGCCGTCTTCGCCGGGCTCGGCACCGGTGCCGCCTTCGGCATCAGCGGCATGGACCGTACCGACGTACCCGGGCTCGCCACCCGCGACGACGGCCGGTGGGAGTATCCGCGCCTCGCCCTGCCCGCCCTTCCCGCCGGCGCCCCGCGTCCCTACACCGACGCGAACAAGGCGGAGATCCACCACGCCGATCTGCGCGAACTGCTGCTGCCCGCTCCGGCCGGGGCCACCGCCGACAAGAAGCTCACCGGCGGCTGGGTGAGCGTCGAGCGGTACCTCTCCGAGTACGCCCCGGAGGAACGCGCCGACCTGAGGATCACCCTGCGCGACTACGCCGTACGGCATGTCGCGGCCCGTGGCTGGACCATGCCGGACGGCACCACCTCGCGTGTCTATCTGCTCCAATTCCCGTCGGTCGCGTTCGCGCTGACCTACGAAGCCACGGAGATCGGCGACGGACTGACGGCCGGTGTCCCGCTGGCCGCCGCGCCGGAGACCGAGCTGGACGAGGGCTGGGCCGAGGACGACATCGTGCCGAACACCCTGTCCAAGGTGTACGCGGAACCCAAGCCCTACGGTCCCACGCAGGTGCGCCAGGCTTATGTCCTCGCGGGCGACACCCTCGCGCTGATCGTCCACGAGAAGAAGGGCGGCGCCGTCGCCGTACCGTTCCGCCAGACCGTGATGCTTCAGAATCAGCTCCTCGGCTGAGCGGGCAGCACCTCATCGAGAGGGCCGGGCCACCACCCATTAGGCTGGGGCCCGGCCCCACCGGCCCCAGCCCTGCCCGTACGGCACACCACCGCGCATCCGAGGAGCACCCCGTGCTTGAGGCCTTCTTCACTTCCCTGCTGATCCTCGTCTGTGTCGGCACGCTCGCCTTCGCCGGTCTCACCGTGAAGAAGCTGTACCAGGGCCAGCGCTAGTCACAGCCTCACCTCTCCAGCCACAGCCTCACCTCTACAGATCGACTGAGCTGCTCATGATCGAGATCCCGTCCGACCTGCACCCGGACCTTGTTCCTCTCGTCTTCCTCCTCGGGAACTGGGAGGGCGTCGGCGTCTTCGACTTCCCCGGCGACGAGAAGGCCAACTTCGGCCAGGAAGTCACCTTCAGCCACGACGGCAGGGACTTCATCGAGTACGTCTCGCACACCTGGGCGCTGGACGCCGAGGGCAAGAAGATCAGGCCGATCGAGTCGGAGGCCGGCTTCTGGCGGATCGACAAGGAACGCAAGGTCGAGGCCGTGATGGTGCGCGACCAGGGCGTCGTGGAGGTCTGGTACGGCGAGCTGGCCGACCAGAAGCCGCAGATCGACCTGGTCACGGACGCGGTGGCCCGTACGGCGGCCTCCGGGCCGTACAGCGGCGGCAAGCGGCTCTACGGCTATGTCAAGGGCGACCTCATGTGGGTGGGCGAGAAGTCCACTCCCGAGATCCCGCTGCGCCCGTACATGTCGGCGCATCTGCGGAAGGTCGTGAGTCCGGACCAGGTCGAGGCATGGGCCAAGGACCTCGGCGACCTTCCGGACGACGGCATCGCCTTCTTCAAGTAGCCCGAAGTAGTCCGAAGTAGCCCGCGGTCGTCAAGCGTGGTCGTCGAGCGCGATCGCCAAGTAGCCCGCGATCGCCCGCGCCCCTGCCTACACTGGGTGCGTGGTGAGCATCGACTGGAAGAGCGACCTGCGGCAGCGTGGCTACCGGCTGACGCCTCAGCGTCAGCTTGTTCTCGAAGCCGTCGACACCCTCGAACACGCGACTCCGGACGACATCCTCTCCGAGGTGCGCAGGACCGCCTCCGGAGTGAACATCTCGACCGTCTACCGGACGCTTGAGCTGCTGGAGGAGCTGGGTCTGGTCTCCCACACCCATCTCGGGCACGGCTCTCCGACGTACCACCTGGCCGACCGCCATCACCACATCCATATGGTCTGCCGGGACTGTACGGAAGTGATCGAGGCGGATGTCGAGGTCGCGGCGGAGTTCACCGCCAAGCTGAGCGAGACGTACGACTTCACGACGGACATGAAGCACTTCGCGATTTTCGGCCGCTGCCGGGCGTGCTCCGCGCACGCGGCCAAGGGCGATGCGTAGGCACTCCGCGATCCGTGGGCGCACTGCGGCCAAGTCCGGCCGAGTCGTACGCTGATAGACATGAAGAGCCCTCTGCTGTTCCTGCCCGGAGCCGTCCCCGCCGAAGGACAGGACGAAGGTGTCGCCGCGCACTACGGCGATCTGTTCCGCGAACAGCGCGCCCTCGCCGACGGCACCGGTCTGGTCGATCTCTCCCACCGCGGAGTCGTGACCGTGACCGGCGACGACCGGCTGAGCTGGCTGCATCTGCTGCTCACCCAGCATGTGAGCGAGCTGCCCGCGGGCCGGGCCACGGAGGCGCTGATCCTGTCGGCGCACGGCCATATCGAGCACGCGCTGTATCTCGTGGACGACGGCGAGACGGTCTGGGCGCATGTCGAGCCCGGTACGCAGGGAGCGCTGATCGCGTATCTGGAGTCGATGAAGTTCTTCTACCGGGTCGAGGTCGCCGACCGTACGGACGACATCGCGGTCGTCCATCTCCCGGCCGGCTCGATCGCGGAGCCGCCGGAGGGCGTGGTCGTACGGGAGACGTCCTACGGCCGGGATCTCTTCCTGCCCAGGGCCGATCTGGAGTCGTACGCCGCGTCGTACGGACCGCCTGCCGGGATCCTCGCGTACGAGGCGCTGCGGATCGAGGGCCACCGGCCTCGGCTGGGCTTCGAGACCGACCACCGGACCATTCCGCACGAGCTGGGCTGGATCGGCAGCGCGGTCCATCTCCACAAGGGCTGCTACCGCGGCCAGGAGACCGTGGCGCGTGTCGAGAACCTCGGGAAGCCGCCGCGCCGGCTGGTCTTCCTGCATCTGGACGGCAGCGAGGTCCATCTGCCCGGGCACGGTACGCCGGTGCGGCTCGCGGCCGACGGTGCCGAGGGACGCCAGCTCGGTTTCATCACCACCTCGGCGCGCCACCACGAGCTGGGACCGATCGCGCTGGCCCTGGTCAAGCGGAATGTGCCGGTGGACGCGGAGCTGATGGCGGGCGACACGGCGGCGGCGCAGGAAGCGGTCGTGGAGGCCTGAGCCGGGCATGGCCGGGAGGCCTGAGCCGGGCCCGGTCGGGCCGACGCCCGACCGGGCCGTCCAGGCCGACCGGACGGGCCCTGGTTCCGGGGCTTTGGTCCTTTAGCACATCCATGTGCCGGTGTCACATCGGGCGCCATCACATATGCGGAAAACACATGTGCTGGACTCATATGTCCAGGACCACCGTAAACGGGCCGTGATTTGTCAGCGAGACCCGCATGTCCGCTCCGAAGCGGCCCGTCTCCACGCGCGCGCCCAGCGCCCGCAGGCCCGCCACCACCGCGTCGACCAGCGGTTCGGCGACCGGGCCCGGCGCCGCGGCGTTCCAGGTCGGACGGCGCCCCTTGCGGGCGTCCCCATAGAGGGTGAACTGCGAGATGACCAGCAGCGGAGCATCCGCTTCCGAGCAGGATCTCTCGCCCTCCAGCAGCCGTATCGACCAGAGCTTCCTGGCGAGCCGTTCCGCCTGTTCCTTCGTGTCCTCATGGGTCACTCCCACCAGCACACACAGGCCCTCGCCCGTGAAGCCGCCGACGGTCGCGGTCCCGGACTCCGTCACCACGTCGACGCTCGCGCCGTCGACTCTCTGCACCACCGCACGCATACGGGCCAACCTATCGGGGGCCGAACGGGTGCGGAGTGCCCGCATGCGCCCTGGCAGGAGTGGCACGATGCCCAAGGCGGTGCGTCGGTTCGCGCGCCGGTCCAGGGATTGGGGGGCTCCCAGCGGAACGAGGGCCAAGGGTTCTCCCCAGCGGAGTGAGGGGAAGTACGCGCGATGACCACACCTGGTGCCGGGCAGCCGCCCGGTCCCGTACCGACGGCCTGCACGACCTGCACGACCAGTGGGACGGGCACTGGAACGGGCACGGGAACGGGCGCTGGAACGATTGGTGGGACGGGCGGCGCAACGGGCAGCGGGCCCGTTGTCGTTCCCGCTGCGGGCGCCGGCGCGGGCGACGGCGAGGGCTCGCTGCCCGAGCCGCGGCCG
>NZ_FMDK01000084.1 GCF_900091995.1 Streptomyces sp. MnatMP-M17 | reverse complement strand
CCCGCCGGCGTCTTCTTCGCCGTCGACACGGACGCCCACGCGCCGGGACAGCTCGACTGGCAGCTCCTCGGTTGTGCGCGGGCGGAGGAGTGCGGCGTACCGGCGGAGCGGATCGTCAACACCTGGACGGCCGAGCAGCTACGGGAGTGGACACGGACCCGGGAGGCGCCGACCCGGGAGGCCTGACCGTAGGGGGCCGGAACCCGCGAGGCGCCGACCCGGGAGGCCGGATCCCGGGAGTGAGCGGCCACGGGCCGGGACAGCCGCACCGGCTCGCGCGCGGCGCTCAGCGGCCGTCGAGATCCGCGAACAGGCTCGTGTCGAGACGGGCCAGCAGCGCGGTCGGGTCCTCGTAGACCGCCGTGGCGCCCGCGGACTCCAGCGCCGTACGCGGAATACCGCCCGACAGCAGGGCGACGGCACGGACACCGGCTCTCGACGCCGCCTCCATGTCCCAGACGGTGTCCCCGACGAACACCGCGCGCTCGGCGGACGTCCCGGCCAGTTCCAGCGCCCGGTGCACCGGATCGGGCGCGGGCTTGCCCACCGCGGCGCCGTTCGAGCCGACCGCGGCCGTGATGACCTCGTCGGCGTCGAGCGCACGGCGCAGCGCGGTCAGTTCGGCCTCTCCGGCCGAGGTGGCGAGTACGACGCGCCAGCCGCGGTCGTCCAGTGACCGCAGCAGATCACCCGCGCCCTCCAGCGCCGGCAGCCGGTCGAAGTAGGTCGCGTACAGCGTGGTGTGCGCTGCGCTGATCACGGCGTCCTGATCGCGGTCCCGCTCGTCGCCGAGCAGATGCGCGATGAGTTCGCCGGCGCCCAGTCCGATCGAGTGGTGGATCCCGGACATCGCCACCGTATGGCCGGCCTGGCGGAACGCCTCCCACCAGGACGTCACATGGAGGTGGTTGGTGTCGACAAGTGTTCCGTCGACATCGAACAGTGCCGCGCGTGTGGCCATGGGTGTCGCTCCCGTTCGGTCAGGGCCCCAGGGCCCCGGGCCTGGAGCAGCGCCTCGATCATGCCGTCTCTCCCGGCCGCGACGCCCTCATCCCGTACCGCTTCGGCGCGTCTTCGGCGTACCCGCGCCCCCACCCGTGGACAGGGCCTACGCGAAGACTCCGTCGATCCAGTTCCGCCACGCGCCCTCGATCCGCTTGGCGTCGGCGCCCGGAGCGAAGTCGTGCACGCTGATCCCGACCGGCGCGCCCCAGTGGTTCCTGCCGAAGAGCCGGTACATCGCCGTTCCGGTGCGCAGCCCGACGAAGTACGGATTGCGGTAGTCGAGGACGGCGTCCACGGCGCCCACGGCAGGAAGCTCGACGCGTACGGTGGCGCCCTCGGCCGCGTCGTCCGGCAGTCCGAGGCCTCGGCTCGCCACCTCGAACGCGCCCGGCGCGTTCGAGGCCGCAGGACCGTCGGTGGTCGCGAACGTGACGGGCCGTCCGGCGAAGTGCAGCAGATACTGGCGCAGGGTGTGCAGATAGAAGTCGGTGTGCTTGTTGGCACCGTCGTACTGGTTGTCCCAGTCGTCGACGAGGATCCCGCTGTGTACGTAGCGCACCCAGGAACCGCCGCCCTCACGGGGCTCGATGCGATGGTCGAGCTGGTTCAGCGTCTGCTGGTCGATGCCCTCCACGTCCTCGGTCCGGGCGGTCAGCCGCCGCTGCGGTTCCCATGCGGTGATGGTGCCGCCGTGCGGTGCCGCGCCGCCCTCACGGCCTTCGTACTCCATGGGCCACAGCCAGGCCCCCGTACCCGTGGTGATCGCTTCCCAGACCTGCTCGGGGCTCGCGTCGACCTCGAACTCGCGGACGATCTCGAATTCCTTGGACATGATGTGGTGACTCCTCAGGCGCGCCGGTGCGCGTAGACGTTGTGCTGAATGCTCACTGCCGAAGTGGCTCGGACGGGACGACGAGGACGGGGCCCAGCTCTCTCATGACGCCTCTTCGACGGAGGCCGGGCCGGTGGTCACCGGCGCGGCGCCGTCCGGCGGCGCGCCGCCACCCGATGGCACAGAGCCTTCCGCTGTCACGGAGGCGGCCGGTTTGACGGTGGGATGGAGCGCCACGACGATCCGGTGGTCGCGGCCGGACTCGGCGTGTTCGTCGTGGTACTTGGCGATCAGCGCGCCGACGCCGCGCGTCAGCTCCTCCACGAACGCGGCCCGGTCGGCCGCCGAGCCGAAGCGCACCTCGCCGTCGAGCGCATAGGTCGCCAGTCCCTTGCGGGCCTTCGTCGCTCCGGTGATCAGCGCGCCCACGTCCCGTACGAGCCGCGCCGCGACCGCCAGCAGCCAGCGCGCGGAGAGCTGGTCGCGGAAGCGGCCCGGATCGGGCTGCACCGCGGCCAGGGCGAGCGGCGAGATGACGTACGAGGCCGCCGTGGCCCGCATCAGCCGCTCGGTGACATTGCCCTTTCTGCGCTCACCGGCCAGCTCGACCAGTCCGTGCCGCTCCAGCGCCTTCAGGTGGTAGTTGACCTTCTGCCTGGGCAGCCCGACCCGTCCGGCCAGCATCGTCGCCGACGCGGGTCCTGCGGCCAACTCGGCGAGCAGCCGGGCCCTCATAGGATCCAGCGAGACGGCTGCCGCCGCCGCGTCCTCGATCACGGTCACGTCCAACATGGCTCCACCGTATCCACCGACAACTATTTTTGTCCAGAGCGTCTCAGTTGTCGGTGAGATCGGGTCCGGTCGCACCTCCGGAACGGGCGGCTGAGGAACGGGCACCTCAAGGAACAGGCGGCTCAGGAGTGCGACGGAGGCGGCGGCAGCCGCAGATGGGCCAGATCGGCCGGAACCGGACTGTCGGGCCGGAAGAGCGGCGCGGACTCCCCGTCGGGAGCGGTGGCGGGCGCGTCGGCGAGCCGGAAGCGGTCGCGCAGCCTGGTGTAGAAGTCGGTGGGCCCCAGCCGGATCAGCCGCAGCCGGTACTGGGCACCGTACACACCGACCCAGTCCCCCGGATCCAGCACTCCGCGGAGCTGGCCGTCGATGCTCAGCGCCGCCTCCCCGGAATGCGGTAGGACCCGTACCGCAACCGGCTCGTCGGGAGCGGCCACGACCGTACGGTCGAAGGTCATGTGCGGTGCGACCGGCGTGAAGACCACGGCGTCCATGTGCGGTGAGAGCACCGGACCGCCGGCCGCGAAGCTGTACGCGGTCGAGCCGGTGGGAGTGGCCACGATGACACCGTCCGCGGAGTACGAGGCGAGGAGCCGGCCCGCGATATAGATCCCGAGATTGACCTGCCGGTCCCGGGCGAGCTTCTCCAGGACGACATCGTTGACGGCGACGATGTCCAGCGCCACGCCCCAGCCCTCGCCCTCCGTGGTGTCGGGCCGGACATGCGGCGGCGGCAGCGCCGGACCGCGTCCGTAGCGGAGCAGCGCCTCCACGCCCGACGGCATCTCCAGCGCGCGCGAGGCCCGCATGGTGAGCGTCATCCGCTCCTCGACCGCGGCCCGCCCTTCGTGGACGGCGTCCAGCGCGCGGGTGACCTTGTCGGCCGGGACCTCCGTCAGAAAGCCGACGCGGCCCAGATCGACTCCGAGCACGGCGGCGCCGTTCTCGGCCGCGATCCGCGCGCCGCGCAGAAAGGTCCCGTCGCCGCCGAGAGTGACGACGAGGTCGGGGTTGCCCGCCGAGAACGCCTCCTCCTGGCTGTCGTGGCGCGGTTCGTGCGCCTTCCAGACATCGATCTCCTTGTAGGGAATGTCACGCGCGTCGCACCAGGTGTAGACGGCGCGGGCCGCCTCGACGGCCTCGGCGCGGCCGTGGTGGACGACGAGACCGATACGTTTCACAGCCATGTTCGCGCTCTCCGTACTCCGTACTTCACAAATCCGCACCTCTCGTCCGGTGCTCGTCCACTGCCCGGAATAATCCTCACCAATTACCCAATATTCACCCGAATGGCGGATATCGGGAACCGGGCACCATCCACCGTGACCGCTGCTCGGACGGCGGACGGGACCGAAACGGCGTGTGGCCCGGGTCTCCCCCGGTTGCCACCGGTGCCGGACGGAGGCGCGATGGAGTCGTGCGCGCCTGACCGTGAGGGGCCAATCCCGCAGACGCGCTTCCCCCACGCGAGGAGTGATCGCTGATGTCAGCCGATGGCGTGTTCAACGACCCCAGCAGGCTCACGGGGCTGCCCGTGTACGACAAGGACGGCGACAAGATCGGCAACGTCGGCCAGGTCTATGTGGGCGACCGTACGGGCCGCCCGGAGTGGGTGACCGTGAAGACCGGTCTGTTCGGTATGAACGAGAGCCTCGTCCCGCTCACCGGCGCCCGTCGCGCCGGGGAGGACATTCATGTCCCTTACGCCAAGGAGGCCGTCAAGGACGCACCGCGTCTCGCGGCCGACGAGCACCTCGATCCGGTCCAGGAGAAGCAGCTCTACGAGCACTACGGCCTGGCCACCACGGGTTCCGGTCTCGGCATGGCCGAGAGCGCGGGTACTCCGGCCGCGACGGCGGGGACGCGGACGGGGACCGGCGCGGAGGCCGGTACGGTCTCCGGCCCGGGCATGGGTACGGGCGCGCGCCCCGGTGTGTCAGCCGGTGCCGGCATGCCCGCGGAGCCCGCGCCGGCCGCCGCGGGAGGCCAGGGACGGCCGATGGCGGGGATGCGCGGAGCCGAGTCGGCCGAAGGCAAGGAGGCGCAGGGCGAGGAACTCATCCGGTCCGAGGAGCAGCTCCACATCAGCACCGAGGAGCACGAGGTGGGCCATGCGCGGCTGCGCAAGGTCGTCGTGACCGAGAGCGTGACCACGTCCGTGCCTCTCAGCCATGAGGAGGTCCGTGTCATCCATGAGGCGATCGCGCCCGAGGACCGTTCCCGTATGGGCCGGTCCCCCATCAGTGAGGGCCAGACCGAGGTGACTCTGCACGCCGAGCAGCCGGTGATCAGCAAGGAGACCATTCCCGTCGAGCGTGTGCGTATGGAGACGGAGAAGGTGACCGAGCAGAAGGAGGTCTCGGCCGACGTCCGCAAGGAGCAGATCGAGTACGACACCGACCAGACCGGGCGGACCGGCGGGACCGGCCAGGACTTCAGCGGCAAGCGCGGCTCCCGGCACTGAGGCGCGCCGACGGCTCCTGACCTACGCGCCCCCGCCCTCCACGCCATGTGTGGCCGGCGGGGGCCAGGCCTGTCCGGGGCTGTGGGTGGTGGTGGGTGGTGATGATCGACGAGGGCGTCGGTGGCGGAGTCAGCGCACCGTGAGCGTGCCCTTCATGAAGGGGTGGATGGTGCAGATGTACGGGTACACACCGGCCTTGGCGGGCGCGGTGAAGGTGA
Source organism: Streptomyces sp. MnatMP-M17 (assembly GCF_900091995.1). Taxonomy (GTDB): domain Bacteria; phylum Actinomycetota; class Actinomycetes; order Streptomycetales; family Streptomycetaceae; genus Streptomyces. The sequence goes on along the minus strand of NZ_FMDK01000084.1, from coordinate 222 downwards.
CCGTCCTGCCCGCGTCGACGGTTCCCGTGTCGAAGGCCTTGCCGGCGGTCGCGGTCACGGTGTGCGCGGTGTCGTCCTTGTTGGTCACGGTGATCCTCGCGCCCGGTGCCACGGTGAGGGCGGCGGGCATGAAGGCGAAGTTGTCGATGGTGACCTGGTCCTGTCCACCGCCGGACGGGGAGGCCGAGCCCGGGGAAGGCCTGGTGGAGCCGGCCGGCTTTT
>NZ_FMDK01000543.1 GCF_900091995.1 Streptomyces sp. MnatMP-M17 | reverse complement strand
GAATTCAAAAGGCGGGACAATTCGCGCAAGCGCGAATTGTGGGCAGCCGCGCAAGCGCGGTTGCCTGGGCTGGCAGCAAGAGGAGGTGCATCACGTGCGGGCCTGTGTAGAGCTTGGGAATCCCAGCCACCACCCCCGCAACGGAAGTGACGGACCATCGGCCTGACGGGGTGCCGACCCGCCGCAGTGACGGGCTCCGCTGCGCTCCACCCGAACCCCTCCCCCACCCTCGAAACCGGCCGCTCACGTTCACCAATACCCGGCCAGCATACCGCATGAACCGTGCGCATGGGGCGAGATTCGGCCAAATATCAGCCTCCAGGGGGAAGCTGCCGCATGGATGATGCATCACGGACCCTGACTGTGTAGAGTCTGGGACCAGAAACCACCACCCCGGCCCGCTACTGACCGCGCCGGACTCTCATTCTGATTACGCGCCGCATTCCGCGAAAAGGAGAACAAGGGAATGGCCTTGAAACTGCGTGAACACCAGATTGAGGCCGTAGCCGCCATCGTGCGCGGCCTCGATATCCCGCCGGGCGGCATTCCCTGGAATGGCTTGCGCGGGCAGGTGCACGCCGCGTGCGGAACGGGAAAGACCATCATCGCGGCGGCCTCCGCGAAAAGGATTGTGCCCAAGGGCCGCATTCTCGTGGTGGTGCCGACACTGGATCTCCTGGCGCAGACGGTGAAGGCGTGGAGCGGGGCCGGGCACAAGGGGCCGGCGGTCATGGTGTGCTCGCCGCTGGATGATCCGGAGCTGTGGCATCTGGGGGTGCGGTGCACCACCAACCCCGTGCAGCTGGCGCTGTGGCACGGGACGGGGCCGGTGACCATCTACGCCACCTACGCGTCGCTGGGCGTGCTCGTGGAGGCGTTCGAGGGCGCCTACGGTCAGAAGCTCGCCCCGGTGGACCTGGCGGTGGTCGATGAGGCGCACCGGACCAGTGGGTCGATGGGTAAGGCGTGGGCGGACATCCACGACCAGGAGAAGATCCCGGCGCACCGCCGGCTGTACCTGACGGCGACGCCCCGGATCTGGCAGGAGCGGCCCCCGCACTGGGAGGTCGCCGAAGGGGTGCGGGACGCGCTGCCGCAGGAGATGGCGGCCTCCATGGATGACGAGGCCGTGTTCGGGCCGGTGCTCTACAAGCTGTCGCTCGCGTCGGCGGTGTCGCGGAAGCTGCTGGCGCGGTACCAGATCATCGTCCTAGAGCTCCAGGACCCGGTCGTCACGCCCGAACGGCTGATGGGCGAGGAGCGGCACACCGAGGAGGTCCGCGGGCAGCGCCTCGGGGCGCTCCAGGCCGCGCTGCTGCACACGATGGAGCAGCACAACCTTCAGACCTGCATCACCTTCCACCACCGGACCATAGAGGCCGCGGCGTATGCGGAGGGCCTGGAGCGGGTGGCCAAGCGGCTGCACGCCGACCAGCCGGAGAAGTACCCGGCGGAGATCTGGGCGGACTGGCTGTGCGGCGAGCACGTCCCGGAGCGCCGGCGGGACGTGCTGGGCAAGTTCGGCTCCACCGCCCGGCGGGCGGTGCTCTCGAACTGTCGCGTCTTGGGGGAGGGCGTGGACATCCGGGCTGTGGACTCGGTGGCCCTGCTGGACCCGAAGGGCGCGCCGCACGACATCGTGCAGGCGATCGGCCGTGCGCTGCGTCAGAAGCCCGGGGAGGGAAAGCTCGCCTCTTTGATCGTGCCGGTATTTCTCCAGCCTGATGAATCGCCGGAGGATATGTTCACCTCCGGTTCGTACCGGCCTTTGGTGAAAGTTCTTGAGGGTCTGCGGGCTCACGATGAAGAGGCCGTGGAATTGCTGGCGATCCCGCAGGAGCCTCAGAAGGACGTCGCGCAGCCCTCCGAATACATCGGTGCCGCGCCCGGCGATAACGAGGAAGAAACCCGTTTACTGCTCCGTTTTGCGGCTCCGCGTGATCCGGTGATGGTCGCGGACTGGGTCAGCTTCAACGTGATCGACACGGAGCGGCAGGACTGGGCGAGGGGCTGGGCGAAGCTCAAGGAGTTCACGGAGCGTGAGGGCCACGCACTGGTGCCGTACGAGCACAAGGAGGGCGCGTTCCCGCTGGGGACCTGGGTCGCGGAGCAGCGGCGGGCGTACGGGGCCGGGCAGATGACTGGCAGGCGGGCGCAGCGGCTGGAGAAGCTGGGCATGGCCTGGTCGGCGGCTGATGCGCGGTTCCAGGAGAACCTGGCGGCGGCCCGGGTGTACTACCAGGAGCACTGGACGCTGTGCGCCCCTCGGTCGGCGGCGGCACTCGACAAGCCGGTAGGGCAATGGTTGAGCAATTTGCGTCGTCCGGGTGCGCTGGCTGAACACCCGGAGTGGGAGGCCGCGTTGGAGGCCGTGGACGAGGACTGGAACCCGGAGTGGCCGGCGGAGTGGCAGCGGCACTTCGCCACGCTGCGCGAGCTGGTGCGCGATGAGGAAGGCCCGGCGGAGGTCCTGCCCGGCTTCACGGTCCACGGGATGGACGTGGGGAAGTGGCTGGCGCGGCAGCGGAAGCCCGAGGTGTGGGCGGCACTGGCCGACGGGCAGCGCGAGCGCCTGGAGGCCGTCGGCGTCACCCCGCTCGCCGCGTCCCCGACCCCGGTGGAGCAGGCCGCGCCGACGGAGCCGTCCACGGCGCCCGTGAGCGCCTTCGAGAGGGGCGTTGCGGCCCTGGCGCAGTACAAGGCCCGCACGGGCTCTGTGACGGTCCCCAGGGCCCACGTAGAGGCGTTGCCGGACGGGACGGAGGTCAAGCTCGGGGTGTTCCTCAGCAACAGCAAGAGCCGCCGGGCCAAGCTGACCGTCGACAAGCTCGCCGCGTTGGCCGGCCTCGGGCTGGAGTGGGCGGCCACGGAAGGAGCGGCGTGATGAGCGCGAGCGACCAGGAGACCGCGGAGCAGCGGGTGCAGGACGCCGTGCGACGGCATGCCCGCACCAGGGCCTTCGCGGAGGCGGAGGGCGTCATCTTGGCCGTACTGTCCGACCCGGGGGGTGCAGGAGGCGTGGGCCCGGGTGGAGGCGGCGGAGACGGAGCTGGGCATGGAGCTGGGCGCCCGTCTCCAGGCGTTCCAGGACCGCTACGACCAGGCCGTGGCGGAGGGCGACGGGGCCCGACTCACCGGGGCTTGTGCGGGCTATGCCAGCCCACCAAGCCCAGGGCCGGTGACGGCCTCCTCGAACGACGGACGGGGCGCGAAGGCGTCAAAGACCAGGCCCGGCCGCCTTGCGGCCAAGACAACCCGCAGGTGTTACGGGGGGCATGTATACGGACACATGGCCGAATGGTCCGTCTTGTTGCCCTGGTTTCCGCCCAGGACCATCCGAATGACAAAGTCGCTGGATCGCCAGAACCTACCAGCAAGGTCATCCGGATTAACTGGAAGGAACACCGAAGATGCCCAGGATCATGCCCCGCACCATGGCAACTCTTTTGGGGGCTTTGACTTTCGCAGGCACCTGTCTCGTGTTGCCTGCACAGGCCGATGCTGCCGACACGTGCGGGACTGTGAGGCCGACCGTGAGAAACTCCGCCGGCCAAATCGGCGGCGAAGTGCAGGCAACCGTGTGCTTAAGGTCCGGCAGCGGTGGCACCGAATACTTGAACGACAACTACAACAACTACGTCCTAGATCACCAGGCGGATGGTGTTGCGGCACGCGTCTACTTCGGTGCCGACGGCATCAACTACGGACCCTGGGGCGTCGATGACACCTCCACTTCCGGACCGACCTACATCTCTGGCTGGGAGAGTCAGGGGACGAACAACCCGTCAGTCCGGGTATGGGTCTGCCTTGGCACAGCCAGTCCGGGGGCGAGCGGGGCCCGCTGCTCTTCCTCGACGGTGTCCGGCTAGTCACCACTGCGTGTGCAGGCTGTAGCGGTACGGACGACTCAATGTCCGCGAGGCCGCCACGGACGATCCCCGCAGGTGATCGCGGCAATGTCGGTGCAGCTCATGCGGCCGGGCCTTGTCTTGTCCGACCCTGGTGTGCAGGACCCCTGGGCGCGCTGGGCGGCCCCGGGGTCCGTCGCTGCCCGGCCAGTGGCACCGCACCCCAGGCTCTACACGCATGTGAGGGCGATGACCCGGGGGGGCTGAGCTGCGGCATCGCACTGGTGTGCGTGTAGGCCCTGGGATCTTGGGGCCCTACCCCTGCCGAACTACGGGGCGGCCGGGGCGTGTTCGGTGAGGCGGTCCAGGCGCGTGTAGAGGGCCTGTACGAGGCGGGCGCGGTTCTGGACGCAGCGGGCGGTGCCTTCCAGTGGTGTGGACAGGCGCCTGTCGGTTTCGCGGAGGATGACTTCGGCGAGGGCGCCGCGGCCATCGTTCTTGGACAGGGCAGCGGCGTGGCGGCGTACGTCGGCGGCGATCGCGCGGGCGTGCCCGGTGAGCTGGAGGGCGATCTGCTCGTAGTCGCGGGGCGCGAGGTCCGGGGTTTTCCATGCGAGGGCGGCGATGACGAGGGCCTCGTGGGGGGCGCGGTCCAGAGGGAGTTCGGCCTCGATCAGGCCGCGCGGGTCGTAGAGCACGGCGTGGGTGTCGCTCATCGTGCGCCCGCCGCGTCGTCGTCCTGGTCGTGGTCACCGGTGTCGGCGTCCGGGGCCTGGACGGCAACGAAGCGTGCGTAGCCGCGGCTGGCGCGGGCGAGCAGCGCTGAGGAGGGCCGGCCGAAGGCGGACGGCTGGAGGCCGGGGCCTTGTGGTGCGGGGCGGGTGGGTGTGGGTGCGCTCATGGGCACCGCCTCCGTGTGCTGGGTGCGTCGGTGTCGGCCGACGCTACGGAAGCGCCCGCTCCGTCCTCAACGAAATTGCGGGAAATTGCGGAAGTTCACTCCAGGGCGTCGATCGCGGCCTGGATGAGGACGCGGGCGGCGTCGCCGTACACGGCCATCTCCGCAAGTGCGGCGAACGCCTTCGCGTAGTCGGCGACTTCGCGCGGCTGCGTCACCTTGATCTCCGCCGTCAGGGTCTCCACCACGGCCGTGGTGTCGTCGTGGACGTAGAAGGCTTCCAGGGGCCACACGGTGCGCTGCGCGGTGAACGGGATGATGCCGAGCGAGACGGAGGCGAGCGGCATCACCGCCAGGAGGTGACGGAGCTGCCCGCGCATCGCTTCGGGGTCGGCGGTGCGGTAGCGCAGGACGGACTCCTCGAGGAGGACGACGTAGCGGTGGCCGCCCTCGTAGAGGAAGCGGGAGCGGGCGACGCGGGCGGCGACGGCTTCGGTGACGTCGTCGGGGGTGCCCTGGAAGCGGGTGATCTGCTCCATGAGGGCGGTCGCGAACGCCGGGGTCTGGAGGAAGCCGGGGGGCACGTTGGAGACGTAGACCCGGCAGTGGCGGGTCTGCTCGTGCAGGGCGTACCAGTCCTCCTGGACCTGGCGCATGCCGTTGCGGTGCAGGCGGCGCCACTCCATGTACATCGAGTCGACCGCGCGGGCGGTGGCGATGAGGTCGTCGGCCTGGTCGTCCGCGCCGCACGCCGCGCACCAGGTCCGGATGTCCGCGTCCGAGGGCAGGACCGCGCCCTTCTGGATGCGTGTGGTCTTCGCGGGGTGCCAGCCGCACCGGGCGGAGAGGTCCTTCCCGGTGAGGCCGGCGTCCTTGCGCAGGTGCGTGAGCCGCACAGCGAGCGCCTCACGGGCTGCTTGGGCGTTGGACGATGGAGAGGCGGTCATGGGGCTGCTCAGGGGCCTAGACGGTGTACTTCTCGTGCGGGACGCTGCGCTCCCAGACCGTCTCGAACGCTGTGGTGCACAGCGCGACGGCGGCCGGCGCCGTGGTGCGTTCCTTGCCGTCCGTCGCCCAGTCGCCGGTGCCGGTGAAGTGGTGGAACTGCACAACACGTTCGTCCAGGAGCCAGAAGTCGTTGCCGGGCAGCGGGATGTCGGAGGCGCGGCGGCGGGGCAGCCAGCGCACGTCCTCTCCGGCCTGGAGGTTGAGGGGGGTGATGGCGTGCTCGTAGCGGATGTAGTCGGTGACCGGCTCGGAGACGATCCGGGCGCGGCGCATCACCACGCCGCGGGCGACCGCGCCCTGGACGAGCGGCATCCACTGGGGCCAGAACGAGCGGGCCGGGTCGAGGTTCGGGACGCCGGTCTGGAGGAAGGCGGCGTAGTCGTCGGCTTCGTCGCCGACGGCGTACAGGTCGCGCATCTCGAGGTGGACCGCTGTGTGGTGGGTGTCGGCGAGCAGCTCAGCGAACGTCGCGGTGTTCAGCTGCTGCGCGTTCAGCGGCATTGCACGCCTCCCTCAGAATCGGCACCATGCGGGCCGGGATGCGGATCACCCGTTCGTGCGCGGGGGTCCCCGTCTTGTGGCCGGCTACCCACTCGGTGGAGCCGACCAGGGTCTTGAGGAGTTCGTCGGCTTCCTCGCCCTGGACGACCAGGTCCGCGCTCTCCTCTTCCACCCAGACCGTCGGTGATCCCTCGCCGCCGGTGTTGGGGTCGATCCCGACGAACCGTAACGTCATGGCGGTCTCCCCTGTTGAGCTGGTTGCGGATAGTTGCGCACCGACAGTCCCGCGCCGGTGTGGCGGCGGTCAAGGGCCCGGGAGGGCGGCTCCTTGTTCTCCGGCGAGGACAAGGAGCCGCCGACGGCTTCCTCGCCCCCTGAGGGGGACTCCGGGCCTGGCGGTGTCCCGCTGCACAGACCGTCGTTCGCAGGGCATGACCACTCGTAAGGCAGTCACAGCGCTGGCCGTCACCGCGACGGCGATCGGAACCGGACTCGCGGCAGCCGGCTCCGCGGCGGCCGGCGGGGGCGGGGG
>NZ_FMDK01001264.1 GCF_900091995.1 Streptomyces sp. MnatMP-M17 | reverse complement strand
CGCCTCTCGGGGATCAGCGGGATCCTGCCGCGGCCCCATGGGCCGCGGCAGGTCCGGCGGTTACCTCGTGCCCAGCGCCCCGACCGGACGGTCGTCGCGGTCCGTGAGCTGGAACCCGACCGTGTAGGTCCGGGTGACCGAACCGTTGGCCGAGGTCACCCTGATCGTGCGGGTGGTGAACCGGGACCCGGTCGACGAGAGGACCGAACTGCCGTCGGTAACCTTCACCCGCGCGCCGGACCGCGCCGGTACGGCGGAGACGGCCGGGATCTTCTTGTTCTTCGGCCAGTCGACGACGTACGTGGACACGGCGGGGTCGAACCCGTCGATCGCGACGCCTCCGACGGTGATCGCCTCGGCGTCGGCGACACTGGCCTCGGTGGCGTCCGAGTAGTTCGTCACCGTGACCGACCCGTCGGCGTTGACGACGACGTGCGCCGACATCGCGGCCGCCAGGTTGATCCGCTCCCAGCTCGCTCCGCCGTCCCCGGTGAGGTCCAGCGGGGAGCCGGAGTCCGTCGCGGTCTGCTCCAGGATCTGGGTGCGCTGCGCGGTGGTGAGGTCCGGGAACGCCGTGATCAGCAGGGCCGCCGCGTCGGACGGCGTCCTGAGAGGCTGCCCGGACTTCCCGACCCGGGAGAACCCGTAGTCCAGGCGCCGCGTGTACAGATCGACGTGCTGCGCCGTGCTCAGGCCCGCGTAGGAGTCGCCCTCGCAGGCCGCGAGCGTGTCGCCATAGCCCTCCTTCTCGCACTGCGCGAGCAGCACGTTCTCCATCTCGCCGTGGGCCTGGGTCAGCAGCTTCGCGAAGTCGGGGTCCGCCCATCGGTGTGCGACGGTGGCCTGTCCGGCGATGCGCCCGCCCATGACGTCGAGCGGGTAGTGGAAGCCGAGGACGATGCGGTTGTTCCCGTACTCCGAGGTGCGCGCGAGGATCGACGGCGCCAGCTCAGGCAGGAGCGTGGCGAGGACGGTCCCCGCTTCGTAGCCGTCGTAGGTGTGGCCGCTCGGGTACGAGCCGCTGGTGGCGAGGCTGCCGTACGAGCCGTCCTGTGACTCGTAGATGTCGCCGCCGTCGCCGACGAACCCGAGCCGCACGTACGGGCGCGGGTAGGCGTAGTGGTTCTTCGCCGCGTCGACCCGGTCGAGGTTCTTCGTGACGCGGGAGAACAGTGCGCTGGTCTTCGGCAGCCGGCCGCCGTTCCGGGCG